>DASQVL010000213.1:0-6688 GCA_035640795.1 Crenalkalicoccus sp.
CCTTGATGGGGTGGACGCCCCCCGACGGCATCGATGTGCCGAGGTAGAGGTGTTGAGCGACCACCAGAGGAGGCGTCCGTGGGACAGGCTAGCACGATTGGGCTGGACCTTGCGAAGCAGGTATTCCAGGCGCACGGCGCCGATGCGGCGGGGCATGTGGTGTTCCGCAAGCGCCTGGTGCGGGCCAAGGTGCTCGAGTTCTTTTCGAAGCAGGCGTCATGTGTCGTGGCGCTGGAGGCGTGTGGCGGAGCGCACCATTGGGCGCGGGAGATCGGCAAGCTGGGCCATACGGTGCGGCTGATTCCGCCGGCCTACGTCAAGCCCTTCGTCAAACGGCAGAAGAACGATGCCGCCGATGCCGAGGCGATCTGCGAAGCGGCACAGCGGCCGGGCATGCGCTTCGTGCCGGTGAAGACTGAGGCGCAGCAGGCGAACGCTCTTGTGTTCCGGACCCGCGACCTACTGGTGCGACAGCGGACGCAGTGCATCAACGCGCTTCGCGGGCACCTGACCGAGTACGGCCAGGTCGTCCCGCAGGGGACCGATCACGTTGATCGGCTGATTGCTCTGGTCGACGATACGAAATCGTCTGTGCCGGAGGCTGCGCGAGGCATCCTGCAGGTGCTGATCGACACCTTCGAGGCACTCGGGAAGCAGATCGACGACCTTGATGCCGAGATCAGCCGGCGCGCGAAAGCCGACCCTGTCGCGCGGCGGCTCATGACGATCCCGGGTATTGGCCCGATCGCGGCCACGGCGATTACCGCTCTGGTGCCGCCGCCAGAGGGCTTCCACGCTGGGCGGGACTTCGCGGCTTGGCTGGGTCTGCCGCTGCAGAAGTCGACAGGCGGCAAGCAGAAGCTCGGGGCCATCTCGAAGATGGGCGAGCGGACCATCCGCCGCCTGCTCATCCTGGGCGCCAGCTCGGTTGTGCGCTGGGCCGTCCATCGCGCGCCGGCGCCGGGCTCCTGGTTGGCACAGATGCTCGCGCGCAAGCCGCGCATGCTGGTCACCACCGCCCTGGCCAACAAGACGGCCCGCATCGTCTGGGCCCTGCTGGTCAAGGGCGGCACGTACAAGGCTCCGGCTGTGGCGGCGTAATCCCGCCGCGGCCACCAAGGCGTAGGGCGAGCGAACGGAGGACATGGCGCAACAGTCGGCGAGACGGGATCGGGACAACCAGGCTGCAACAACGTACCTCGAGTACGCCACCTTGATCTGGACCCGCTCCGCGAACTCCCATGCAGGCCGGCGGTCCATGGCCGCGCAAGAGGCCGGACAGATGGCAGCATCCGACTACGCGTCACCGCACTCCTGAAGTTTCCCCTTGCCCTGACGGGGGCGTCCACAGATGGTGCACGGATCCGGCAGGAATCCAGCAGAATCAGACACTTGTGGCGATTGGCAGATCCTGAAATATTGAGCCTTTTCAGCGACTTAGCGCATCCATGCAACACAAGGTGCCCGTGCGCCGAAGCAACATTGACGATGCGATCGAAGCGCCTCCCTTTCATCCACGGCGGCACCGCGCGCGTGGCGTGGAACGCGGCGGAGAGATTGATCGCGAGGACCGCGTCCCAGCGATCCGGCGGGAAGTCCTCGACCGGCGCGACATGCGGGATACCAGTACTGTTCACCAGGATGGCGCAGGGACCGAAAGCGCGAACGGCGCTCTCGACCAGGCAGGCGATCTCGCCGGGCTCGGACAAGTTGGCGTCGTGCCGCACCGGTACGTCATGCGCCTCGATCAGGCGCCGGCACGTGGCCTCGATCTCCAAGGCCGGGCCGAAACCGTTCAGCACCACGGCGGCGCCACGCGCTGCGAGGTTCGCTCAGGCCGGCCGCGGTCATGATGCGTGTCATGGCGCTCTCCTCGCCCTGGATCAGTCGGGGACAGGGTGCGCCGTTGGGGTGGACCGCGGCCAATGCCCGCTGGGCAGGAACGCGATCAGCGCCGCTTATAGCCGCGGCGGGGACGGCAGTGTTAGCCTTGCGGCGTCTAGTTTGCCGGGAGCCTGCCGCGGAGGAAAACCGCCGTGGAGATCCACGAGATCCGCTACTTCCTGGCCGTCTGCCGCACGCTGAACTTCACCAAGGCGGCGGAGCGGTGCAACGTCACCCAGCCGGCGCTGACCCGCGCCATCCAGAAACTGGAGGGTGAGCTCGGCGGCCTGCTCTTCTCGCGCGAACGCGGCAACACCCACCTCACCGAGCTGGGCCGGCTGATGCAGCCGCATCTCGAGGAGGTGCTGGCGCGCACCATGGCGGCCAAGGACCAGGCTGGCCGCTTCCTGCGGCTGGAGAGCGCGCATCTCCGCCTGGGCGTCATGTGCACCATCGGGCCGCTGCGCTTCGTCGGCTTCCTCAACCGCTTCCGGGCCGACCACCCGGGAATCGAGCTGACGCTGACCGAGAACGTGCCGGCGCGCCTGTCCGACGCGCTGCTGGGCGGCGAGCTCGACGTGGCGGTGATGGCCAAGGCGGACGGCTTCGACGAGCGGCTGCGGGCCGATCCGCTCTACTCCGAACGCTTCGTCGTCGCCTGCTCGGTCGGGCACTCCTTTGCCAGGCGCAATGCCATCGCGATGCGAGAGATGGACGGGCAGATCTACCTGCAACGGATCAACTGCGAGTTCCGCGACGTGCTGCGCGAGCGGTGCGAGGCCTGCGGCGCGCATATCGTCCGCTCCTACCGCAGCGAGCGGGAGGATTGGATCCAGACCATGGTGGCGGCGGGCATGGGCGTCTGCTTCCTGCCGGAGTTCTCAGCGACGCACCCCGGCGTGGTGGTGCGCCCGGTCCAGGATCCTGAGGTGCGGCGCGAAGTCTGCCTGGTGACGGTAGCGGGGCGACGCTGGTCCTCGCCCCTCGGCAACTTCGTGCAGGCGATCCGCCGCTACAAATGGCCCGAAACGGCTAAGCCGATGCCCGCCATGCTGTCCGTGGACGAGTAGCGGTGCCACGGCCGGCATCGCCCCACGCCGGAGCGGTGCTGGCCCAGCCGGCTCTGGCGCGATAGCGCTACGACATCACGAGCATAGACGGGTGGCATTTCCGATCGCTGGCGGA
Organism: Crenalkalicoccus sp.; assembly: GCA_035640795.1. Taxonomy (GTDB): domain Bacteria; phylum Pseudomonadota; class Alphaproteobacteria; order Acetobacterales; family Acetobacteraceae; genus DASQVL01. The sequence goes on from DASQVL010000213.1 coordinate 3,070, forward strand.
TTTCCGGATCCTGCCCGGCGTGCCGCGGCAACCGCCGCAGCATCTGCAATCGGGAAAGGAGAAGCCACCATGACGCTCGGTACCGAGAGACCCGGTGCGACTTGGCGGAGGCTGGGCCTGGCCGGGATCGGCGCGGCGGCGATGCTCATCGGCGGAGCTGCGGCCGAAGCCGGGCAGTGCCCGGCCGACAAGGTGATCGCCGCACCCGCCACCAGCGACCCGCCGCGCGGCGCTGCCACGACGCCGAAGGACGTGACGGACTCGGTGATCGGGTCGATCGACCTGCGGCAGGAGGAATCGGTCGGCGTGAACAACCGCCTGTTCCGGCTGCGCCGCCTGGTGGTGCAGCCCGGCGGCGTGGTGCCCTGGCACAGCCACGGGAACCGCCCGGCGCTGATCTATATCGTGGAAGGCGAGATCACCGAATATGCCAGCACCTGCGCGGTGCCGATCCTGCACCGCGCCGGCGAGACCGCGCCAGAGACCCACGCCACCGCACATTGGTGGAAGAACACCGGGCGCAATCCGGTGGTGCTGCTCTCCGCCGACCTCTTCCCGACCGCCGATGCGCATATGGATGCGCGCATGATGTAGCGGGGCCTTCCCGGCCGTCCACCGTGCGGCGCCCGTCGTGACGGACGCCGCACCTTCCGATCGTTCCATCGCCCGGGAGCGGCAGCCATGTCCACAACACAGTTCGATCTGACGCAACGGGGGAAAGCGGTCCGCCGGTCCTTCGGCCCGCTGCTGCGCACGGTGGTCATCGCCCTGACGGCCTTCCTGACGGTGGTGGACCTGTTCGCGACCCAGGCCATCCTGCCCACGCTCGCGGCCCGCTACGGAGTGAGCCCGGCTGCGATGGGCACCGCCGTGAACGCGACCACGCTTGGGATGGCTGCCGCCAGCCTCGGCGTCGCCCTCCTCAGCCGCCGGATCGACCGGCGGCGGGGCATCCTGGCCAGCCTGATGCTGCTGGCGGTCCCGACGGCGCTGCTGGCCTCCGCGCCGGACCTCGCCAGCTTCACGGCGCTGCGCGTGGCGCAGGGGGTGTTCATGGCCGCCGCCTTCACCCTGACCCTCGCCCATCTCGCGGAGCGGTGCAGCGCGGCGGAAGCGGCCGGCGCCTTCGCCGCCTACGTCACGGGCAACGTGACCAGCAATCTCGTCGGCCGCCTCGTCTCCGCCGCCCTCGCCGACCACCTCGGCCTGGCCGGCAACTTCTATGGCTTCGCGCTGCTCAACCTCGCCGGCGCGGCGCTGGTGTTCTTCACTTTGGGACGGACGCCGCCGATGCCAGGCACCGCCGCCCCTGTTCCTGTGCCACCGATGCCTGGGAAGGTGATGTCGACCTGGCGCGAGCACCTGCGCAACCCGCCGCTGCGCGCCGCCTTCGCGACCGGCTTCTGCATCCTGTTCGCCTTCATCGGCACCTTCACCTACGTCAACTTCTTGCTCGCAGGCGAGCCCTTCGCGCTGACCATGATGGGGTTGGGCCTGGTCTATCTTGTCTTCCTGCCTTCAGTGGTGACGACGCCCATTGCGGGGTACGTCGTGCGACGCTTCGGGACACGGCCGACCCTCTGGGGCGCGCTGGCGGTTGCCGCGGCCGGGCTGCCATCGCTGCTGGCCCCTTCGCTGCCGGCACTCCTCGCCGGGCTCGTGCTGGTGGGCGTGGGCACCTTCTTCGCGCAGGCGACCGCGACAGGCTTTGTCGGCCGCGCAGCCACCGGCGACCGCGGCTCCGCGAGCGGGATGTACCTCGCCTGCTACTTCGGAGGCGGGCTCGTCGGCAGCGCCGTGCTCGGCCGGACTTATGAGCTCCTCGGCTGGGGCGGGTGCGTCGCCGGCGTTGGGCTCGCACTCGCGGCGGCGGCCCTGCTCACCCCGCATCTCCACCCGCCGGCCTCCGAGGAGCCGCCAGCGGCCGTTGGTTGACCGGAGCCCGGCCAGAAGGCGCTGTCGGCCGCAGCCATGGGCCGGCGCCCGAGCATGGTGGTACCAATGTGCCCGGGCCGGACCGCATCCGACCCGGGCCACCGTCGTGGACGGCACCGAGGATGAACGGCCCGCATCGGGAGGATAGCCAGGCGGCATTTCGCTCCCGACGCCCCGGATGGGAGACTCGGTGCCGAAGCAGCAGATGCCCTATCGGGGCCGAGCCCAGGACAAGGAGATGCCGCCATGGACACGCAGACGCCGGACCGCGTCGCACCCTCCGATGTCCGCCGGGCGCCGACGCCCCGCGCGTACCCCCGTTTCGACAAGCGCGACCTCGGCCAGATCTCGCTGGTACTGCAGGGCGGTGGCGCGCTCGGCGCCTACCAGGCCGGCGTCTATCAGGCGCTGGACGAGGCGGGCGTCGAGCCGGACTGGGTGATCGGCACCTCAATCGGTGCGATCAATGCGGGGATCATCGCCGGCAACCGGCGGGAGAACCGCCTGCCGCGGCTCCGGGAGTTCTGGCATCGCATGCGGCACGGCCCGGCGATGCAGATGGCGGCCGGAATCCCGGGGTGGGGCACGATGGCGGCGAACGCGATGACCGTCTTCGGCGGGCTGCCGGGCTTCTTCCGGCCCAACAGCGCCGCCTTCCTCGGCCTGCCACTGACGCCCGAGAGCGCCGGCTACTACAGCACCGCGCCGCTGAAGGCGACGCTGCTGGAACTGATCGATGCCGAGGTACTCAACGCCTGCACCACACGCCTTACCGTCGGCGCCGCCAATGTGCGCACCGCGGAGATGCGCTACTTCGACAGCCGCGACACGCCGCTCACCATCCGTCACATCATGGCCTCGGGCGCCCTGCCGCCGGCCTTCCCGGCGGTGCGCATCGACGGCGAACTGTACTGGGACGGCGGCATTCTCTCCAATACGCCAGTGGAGGCGGTGTTCGACGACAAGCCGCGCCGCAGCGGCCTGGTCTTCACCGTGAACATCTGGCAGCCACACGGCCGCGAGCCCCGCGACATCCTCGGCGTAATGAGCCGACAAAAGGACCTGCAGTACGCCAGCCGCGCCACTGCGCAGGTGCTGAGGCAGAAGCAGCTCCATCGACTGCGCCACGTCATCGCCGAGCTCGCGCAGCTTCTGCCGCCGAAGCTGCAGGACAGCGCCGAGGTGCGGCAGCTCGCGACCTATGGCTGCCTGACGCGCATGCATGTCGTACGGCTGCTGGCACCAGCCCTCGCCGGCGAAGACCATACCAAGGACATCGATTTCAGCGCCGAGGGCATCCGCAACCGCTGGGAGGCCGGCTATGCCGACACCCTCCGTGTGCTGGAGCAGCAACCCTGGACGCATGAGTTCGACCCCCTGGAGGGCTTCATCCTGCACGAGACCGAGGCAGGCGCTATCACGAGCGAGGGGTAGCGCTTGAGAGGATGGCGGCCGCTGGTGCCTACGACGGCTGCAGGTCAGGATTTATGTATCCATCCGGCCGGGGCCGCGGGTGCTGAGCGGTGGCGGCGGGCTGGCGGTCACCGCTTCTGGTCGGCGATGAGCTCCTTGAGGCTTTCGATTCCGCGGATGGTGAAGCCCAGCGTGGCTCGCTCATCCGTGTCGTAGATCCATAGGCAGCCGTCCTCGGGCTCGAGCTGGTCGGCGATCTCGTCGAGCAGAT
>DASQVL010000214.1:0-3943 GCA_035640795.1 Crenalkalicoccus sp.
CGGGGGGCGGGGCTCAATGCCGGGGCGTTTTTGGCCCTTGGGGGAGCAAGGGAACTTCCTCCCCCAACCCCCACCATCCTTTTTCTCATCCTTTCTCGGTGGCGCTTGCCCGGTCGGCCTGGAAGACTCCCAGCCGAGCCCCGCGTTCAGTCCTCGTGCAGCCGGAACGGCATGTGGATGCCCAGATCCATTACGTCGTTGCCGATCTCGATGCCCTCGTAGATCAGCTTCACCCCGACCCAGGCGATCAGGATCACGCCGATCCAGCCGATGATCCGGTAGCGCTCCAGCAGCCGCGCCAGCACCCCGCCCAGCACGCCCATCAGCACCACGGAGAACAGCAGGCCGAAGACCAGCAGCATCTCATGGCCCCGCGCCACCGCGGCCACGGCCAGCACGTTGTCGAGGCTCATCGAGACGTCGGCGACGATGATCTGCCACAGCGCCTGCATCAGGCTCTTCTCGTGATGGTGCGCGGTCTCGGGATGCTCCTCCTCCTCCGCCTTCTCGCGGAGTTCCTGCACGAAGGTCCAGGTGATCCACAGCAGGGCCAGCCCGCCCAGGATGTCGATCCACCAGAAAGCGAGCAGCCTGGTCGCGAACAGCGAGAAGAGGATGCGCAGCACCGCCGCGGCGACGATGCCGAACAATACCGCCCGGTTGCGTTGCTTCGCCGGCAGGCCGGCCGCGGCCAGGCCGATGACCACCGCATTGTCGCCCGACAGCACGATGTTCAGCCAGATGATCTGCAGCAGCTCCGGCATGATGTCGGCGAGCGATTCGAACAAGACGAGGACCTCCGGCCGTTCCTGCCCTGCGCCGACCCGGGCGCGGCCCCCGGTCTAAAGGAGCGCGGGCGCCCCGTGAAGACCGGCGACGCTTGCGCCGGCGTCATGGCCGCGCCAAACGGAAACGCCTGAGGAGCCCCGGATGATCCCGCGCTACGCCCGCCCCGCCATGGAGGCGATCTGGTCGCCCGCCGAGCGGTACCGGATCTGGTTCGAAATCGAGGCGCTGGCCGCCGAGGCGATGGCCCGGCTCGGCACGGTGCCGGAGCAGGCGGCGCGGGCGATCCGCGAGCGGGGCGCCCCGCGCCTCGCCGCGATTTCGGAGGCCGACATCGCCCGCATCGAGGAGATCGAGCGCACCACCCGCCACGACGTCATCGCCTTCCTCACCTGGCTCGGCGAGGGGATCGGCGAGGCGGCGCGCTACATGCACCTCGGCCTCACCTCCTCGGACGTGCTGGACACCTGCCTCGCCGTCCAGCTGACGCGGGCGGCCGACCTGCTGCTCGCCGACCTCGACGGGCTGCTCGCCGCACTCCGCGCACGGGCGGAGGAGCACCGGCACACGCCGATCATCGGCCGCAGCCACGGCATCCATGCCGAGCCCACCACCTTCGGCCTGAAGCTTGCCGGCCACTGGGCGGAGTTCGCCCGCAACCGCAAGCGGCTGGCGGCGGCGCGGGCGGAGGTCGCGACCTGCGCCATCAGCGGCCCGGTCGGCACCTTCGCCTCCGTGGACCCGCGGGTCGAGGCCTTCGTCGCGGAACGCCTCGGCCTCGCCGTCGAGCCTGTCTCGACCCAGGTCATCCCGCGCGACCGCCACGCCGCCTTCTTCTGCGCGCTCGCCGTCACCGCCTCCGGCCTGGAGCGGCTGGCGACGGAGATCCGCCACCTGCAGCGATCCGAGGTGCGGGAGGCGGAGGAGTTCTTCCAACCCGGGCAGAAGGGCTCCTCCGCCATGCCGCACAAGCGCAATCCGGTGCTCTCGGAGAACCTGACCGGCCTTGCCCGGCTGGTGCGCGGCTATGCAGTGCCGGCGCTGGAAAACGTCGCCCTTTGGCACGAGCGGGACATCAGCCATTCCAGCGTGGAGCGGGTGATCGCCCCGGATGCGACGATCGCGCTCGACTTCGCCCTCACCCGTGCCGCCGGCCTCGTCGAGAAACTCACCGTCTACCCGGCGCGCATGGCGGCGAACCTCGCCGCCCTCGGCGGGGTGGTGCACAGCCAGAAGGTGCTGCTCGCGCTCGCCCAGGCGGGAATGAGCCGGGAGGAGGCCTATGCCGCCGTGCAGCGCGCCGCCATGGCGACCTGGCAGGCGCTGGACACGCCCGGGGCGCCGGGCTTCCGCGACCGGCTGCTGGCCGACCCGGCGGTGGCGTCGCGGCTCTCGCCGGCGGCGCTGGACGCGGCCATGGACCCACGGCGCGATTTCGGCCAGGTGGACGCGATCTTCGACCGGGTCTTCGCCGGCGCTTGACCGCCGGGCCCCCGGGTGCCGCGCCGCCGCCCCGCCTCTGCCGCGTTTCCGCCCGGCCGACTGCCTATATGAGATGCATGACAGGCCCGGCCCGGCCCGCACGGGGCAAGCCGGGCGAGAGAGGGAGTTGCGACCTATGATCGCTCTGCGCACCAGCCTGATCGCGGGTGCCCTCGGCCTCGCCGCGCTGGCGGTGACGCCGGCCGCGGGCCATGCCGACGGGTACTACCGTGGCGCTTACCCGCATTACTGGCGGGGGTACGGTTATGGGTACCACTACTACCGGCCCTACGCCTACTACCCGCGGCGCTACTACTACGCGCCGCGCGCCTACTACGCGCCGACGCCCTACTACGGGTACTACCCCCCGGGCTACTACGCGCCGGGGTTCGGCTTCGGCGCCGTCATCCGCTAGACCCATTTCGGCCTGGTCAGTCCGATATGGGTCAAGCCTTTCCGGAGCCAGCGACTGACGCCCTGGCGCAGCCACCTTCGCTGGGCGCGCTCAGGCCGATCGCGGGCTAGGCGGCGGCGGGACCGGCGCAGCAGCCATGTGCACCGTCATCGTTCTGCGTCGGCCAGGCGATACCTGGCCCACCCTGCTCGCCGCCAACCGGGATGAGCGGCTGGACCGCGCCTGGGACCCGCCGGCCGCCTGGTGGCCGGACCGGCCGGGTGTGGTCGGCGGGCGGGATCGCAGTGCTGGCGGCACCTGGATGGCAGCGAGCCCACACGGCCTGGTCGCCGCCGTGCTCAACCGGCCGGGCAGCCTGGGCCCGGCGCCCGGCAAGCGCTCCCGCGGGGAGCTGCCGCTGCTGGCGCTGGAGCAGCCGGACGCTGCGGCCGCCGCCGCCGTCCTGGCGCGGCTGTCCTCCGCGGAATGGCGCCCCTTCAACATGGTGGTGGCGGACCGCGCCGCCGCCTTCTTCCTGCGCGGCCTGGGCGAGGGCCCGGTGCAGACCACCGCCCTGCCCGAGGGCGTCAGCATGGTCACGGCGCAAGATCCGAACGACCTCGCCTCCCCCCGCACCGCGCGCCACCTGCCGCGATTCCGCGCCACGACGCCGCCCGATCCGGACCGGGACGATTGGTCGGGGTGGGAGAAGCTGCTGGCCGATGACCATTGGGAGGCGAGCATCGCCGAGGCGCTGAACGTGCCGCCCGTGGGCGGCTTCGGCACGGTCTGCGCGAGCCTGGTCGCGATCGGCGCCGAGGGCGCGCTGCGCTGGCGCTTCGCCGCCGGGCGGCCAGGCGCGGTGACGTTTCGGGAGGTTGCGCTGGGGTAGGTGTGGGTGGGCTTGGGGGGAGGAAGAGAACTTCCTCCCCCCAAGACCCCCCACCATCCTTTTTCTGATCCATTCTCCGGGGCGCTTGCCCGGTCCGACTGGAAGACTCCCAGCCGAAGAAATCCGTGCCTTACCCGCGCGGCGCAAGCCGCGCCCGCGCCGCCTCCGGCCCTGCCAGGATCTCCAGCAGCCGTAGCAGGTCCACCCGCAGCAGCCCCTCCGGCAGGCTCGGCGCGTCCAGCAGGGCGATCACCCGCTCTGCCGCGGCGCGCAGCGCCGGGGCGGCATCGCCGCCCAATTTGCGCGCCGCCTCGGCCAGGGCACGCGCAGCGCGCGCCGTGGCCTCCGCCGCCTCGATCCCGGTATCGGTCGCCGGCCCGTCCAGCGGC
>DASQVL010000215.1:0-2625 GCA_035640795.1 Crenalkalicoccus sp.
CGCCGGCTGCGCGCGCATCTAGGGGGAAGCGATGTTCGACCTTCTGCTCGGCGGCGGCGTCTGCTTCCTGCTGCTGGTTTACCTGCTCTGGGCGCTGCTGCGGCCCGAGGACCTCTGATCCCATGACCCTGCTCGGCTGGGCGCAAATCGCGCTCCTCCTCGCCATCGCGCTGGCGCTGGCGGTTCCCTGCGGTCGCTTCATGGCGACGCTCGCCACCGGCGGCCGCACCTTCCTCCATCCGGTGCTCGGGCCATTGGAGGCGCTGCTCTACCGCATCGCCGGGGTGGATCCCGAACGCGGCCAGAGCTGGCGCGCCTATGCGCTCGCCCTCCTCACCTTCAGCGCCGTGGGCTTCGCCTCGCTCTACGCCATCCTCCGGCTGCAGGGCGTGCTGCCCTTCAACCCGCGCGGCTTCGGCGGCCTCTCGCCCTGGCTCGCCTTCAACACGGCGGTCAGCTTCGTCACCAACACGAACTGGCAGGCCTATTCGGGCGAGTCCGCGCTCTCCTACTTCAGCCAGATGGCGGGGCTCACCTTCCACAACTTCGTCTCCGCCGCCGCCGGCATCGCGGTCGCCTTCGCCATCACCCGCGCATTCGCGGCTGGCGGGTTGCGCGATCTCGGCAATTTCTGGGTCGACCTCACGCGCATCACGCTCTACCTGCTGCTGCCCGTGACCTTCCTCGGCGCGTTCTTCCTCATCTGGCAGGGCATGCCGCAGACCCTCGGCGACTATCCCACCGCGACGACGCTCGAGGGCGCGCAGCAGGCCATCGCGGTCGGACCCGTCGCCTTCCAGATCGTGATCAAGCAGCTCGGCACGAATGGCGGTGGGTTCTTCGGGGTGAACTCGCTGCACCCCTTCGAGAATCCGACCTGGTTCACTGATGCCTTCGAGATCATCTGCATGCTGGTGATCCCCTTCGGCCTCTGCATCACCTTCGGCCGCCTGGTGGGCGATGCGCGGCAGGGGCGCGTGCTGCTCGCCGTCATGGCGCTGTTCGTGGTGGCGGGGACCGCCGCGGTCTACGCGGCGGAGGCAGCGGGCAACCCGCTGCACCAGGCCCTCGGGGTGGACCCCACCATGGGCAACCTGGAAGGCAAGGATGTCCGCATCGGCCTGCCGCTGATGGCGCTGTGGACCGCAGCCACCACCGGCGCCTCCTGCGGCGCGGTCAACGCCATGTTCGACAGCTACATGCCGCTCGGCGGCGTGGTTCCGCTGTTCCTCATCCAGCTCGGCGAGGTGCTGCCGGGCGGCGTCGGCTCCGGCCTCTACGGGATACTGGTCTTCGCCCTGCTCGCCGTCTTCATCGCCGGGCTGATGGTGGGCCGCACGCCGGAATACCTGGGCAAGAAGGTGCAGGCGCGCGAGGTGAAGCTCGCCATGCTCGCCGTGCTGGTGCTGCCAGCCAGCATTCTCGGCTTCACCGCCGTCGCCATGGTGATACCCGCGGCGACCAGCTCCATCCTCAATGGCGGGCCGCACGGGCTTTCGGAGATGCTCTACGCATACACCTCCGGCACCGGCAACAACGGCTCCGCCTTCGGCGGGCTGACGGCGGATACGCCCTGGCTCGACGTCACGCTCGGCATCGCCATGGTCCTCGGCCGCTTCGCCTACGCCGTGCCGGTGCTGGCGATCGCCGGCTCGCTCGCCGCCAAGCCGCGCGCCCCGGCCTCGGCCGGCACCTTCCCCACCCACACGCCGCTCTTCATCGGGCTGCTCGCCGGCGTGCTCCTCATCGTGGGCGGGCTGCAGTTCATGCCCTCCCTCGCCCTCGGCCCCCTCGCCGAGCACTTCCAGCTGCTCGTCGGCAAGACCTACTGAGGCCCCGCGCCATGGACGCCATGACTCCGGTCACCAGCCACGCCCGGCACGCCCGGCAGCCGGTCCTGCTCGACCGCTCGCTGCTGCCGCGCGCCACCGCCGACGCGTTCCGCAAGCTCAACCCGGCGACGCTGATCCGCAACCCGGTGATCTTCGTCACCGAGGTCAGCGCGATGCTGGTGACGGTGCTGGCCGCGGATGCCGCGCTCACCGGCCGGCCCTGGGGCTTCCAGGCGGGCATCGCCGCCTGGCTGTGGATCACCGTGCTGTTCGCCACTTTCGCCGAGGCGCTGGCCGAGGGCCGCGGCCGCGCGCGCGCCGAGAGCCTGCGCCGCGCCCGCACCGACACGCTGGCGAAGAAGCTGCCGCGCGCCGCGGAACGCGCGCACTGGACCGAGACGCCGGCGACCGCGCTCCGCGAGGGCGACGTGGTGCTGGTGGAGGCCGGCGACCTCGTTCCCTCCGATGGGGAGGTGATCGAGGGCATCGCCAGCATCAACGAGGCGGCGGTCACCGGCGAATCCGCCCCCGTCATCCGCGAATCCGGCGGCGACCGCAGCGCTGTGACGGGCGGCACCCTCGTCGTCTCGGACTGGGTGGTGGTGCGCATCACCGCCGCCCCCGGCTCCACCTTCCTCGACCGGATGATCGCACTGGTCGAAGGGGCCTCGCGGCAGAAGACGCCAAACGAGATCGCGCTCGACATCCTGCTCGCCGGCATGACGATCATCTTCCTGATCGCCGTCGCCACCCTTGTCGGCCTCGCCAGCTGGAACGGCACGCCGCCCTCCGT
>DASQVL010000216.1:0-13981 GCA_035640795.1 Crenalkalicoccus sp.
TACCGCGGCACCGCGCCGGCGCTGATGGACGTGGTGGCGCACACGGTGAGCATGAACTTCTCCTCGCCCCCGCCGGCGATTCCACTGGTGCGCGAGGGGCGACTGAAGGCGCTGGCCGTGACCGGCGAGCGGCGCCTGCCACAGCTCCCCGAGGTGCCGACGCTCGCCGAGGCCGGGCTCCCCGGCATCGTCATCACCGGCTGGCACGGCGTCTTCGCCCCGGCGGCGACGCCGCCCGCCGCGCTCGACCGGTTGGAAGCCGCCGCGTGGCGGGCCGCCACCTCGCCCCGCTTCGCCGAGCGCCTGACGACCGAGGGGCTGGAGCCGGCCCCCGAGCGTCCGCGCGCCGATTTCGCCGCGGCGGTGCAAGAGGAGAGCGCATTCTGGGCGCGCAAGGTCCGTGAACTCGACCTGAAGCTGGACTAGGCCGCCGCGCCGATGCAGCCGCCGGCGGGAGCGCCCGTGATCCGCACGATCGCCATGCCGGCGGACACTCGTCCGGCCGACGACATCTTCGGCGGCTGGACCATCCTCGCTGGGCCTGCGGCCGGGCTGTGTGCCTCGCCACTCCTCGGCGCCCGTACCCCGCGCGTGGTGCCACCCTCCATCCGTGACACCCACTGACCGCGCGCAGCACGCGCGGGCGAGAAACCGGAATTGGGAGGAAACATGCTCACCCTGCTGGCCTACGCCATGGTGATCGTCTTCATGGCGCTGATCATGACCGACCGGCTCTCCGCGCTGCTGGCGCTGATCCTGGTCCCCGTCGGCTTCGCCCTGATCGGCGCCGCCCTCGGCGTCTCCTCCGTCGACATCGGGCCGATGGTGCTCAACGGCATCCGCAACCTGGCGCCGACGGGCGTGCTGCTGCTGTTCGCCATCCTCTATTTCGGCCTCATGATCGACGCCGGTCTGTTCGACCCCGTAGCGCGCACCGTGCTGCGGCTGGTGCATGGCGACCCGGTGCGGATCGTCGTCGGCACCGCCGTGCTGGCGACCCTGGTATCGCTCGATGGCGACAGCTCCACGAGCTATATCATCACCACCACGGCGATGCTGCCGCTCTACCGCCGGCTCGGGATGAACCCGCTGATCGCGGCCTGCGTCATCATGCTCGCGGCGGGCAACACCAACCTGACTCCCTGGGGCGGACCCACCGCCCGCGCGGCGAGCGCGCTGCATGTGGACGTCAACGCGCTCTTCCTGCCGCTGGTGCCGACCATGGTCGGCTGCTTCCTGTTCACCCTCGGCGTGGCCTGGGTCCTCGGCCGGCGGGAGCGCGCCCGGATTGGCACCGCCGAGCTGCGGGAACTGGACCATGTGCCGGCGCCGCTCGGCGGCGAGGTCGACACCATCCATCCCCTGCCGCCGGAGCGCCGCCCGGGGCTGCTATGGGTCAATCTCGGCCTCACCCTGGTGCTGATGGCCTGCCTGTTCGCAGGGGTACTGCCGCTGCCGGTGCTGTTCATGATCGGCTTCGCCCTGGCGATGCTGATCAACTACCCCGAGCTGCGGGAGCAGAAGGCGCGGCTGGCGGCGCACGCGCCGAACGTGCTGGCCGTGGTCTCGCTCATCTTCGCCGCCGGCGTCTTCACCGGCATCCTGTCCGGGACGGGCATGGTGGATGCCATGGCGCACAGCGTGACCGCGGTCATCCCGGAGGAGGCCGGCCGGTTCCTGCCCGCGATCACGGCGGTGCTCAGCCTCCCCTTCACCTTCTTCATCTCGAATGACGCCTTCTACTTCGGCATCCTGCCGATCCTCGCCGAGGCCGGCGCATCCTACGGCCACTCGGCGGAGGCGATCGGCCGGGCCGCCCTGGTCGGCCAGCAGGTGCACCTGCTGAGCCCGCTGGTCGCCTCGACCTACCTTCTGGTCGGTCTGTGCGGGGTGGATTTCGGCGCGCATCAGCGCTTCACCTTGCCCTGGTCCCTGGCAATGGCCGCCGTCATGCTCGCCTTCGGCGTCCTGGTGGGCGTCATCCCGCTGCTCTGAGCGGTGACGGATGGTGCCGGCAGCGGGTCAAGGAATACGGCCGCAGGGCGGCAGGTTGGCAATCGCCGCACCGCACCGATATCCCGGATGCGCACCGGTCTTGATGAGAGAAGAGCCCGAAATGACCAGCCAGCGTGAAACAGGCCGCATCGAGGCGACCTTGATCCCGGGTGACGGGATCGGGCCGGAGATCGTCGAAGCGGTGCAGATCGTCCTCGACGGACTGGGCTCGCCCTTCATCTGGGACGTGCGCCAGGGTGGGATGGCAGCGATCAAGGGGGCGGGCGACCCCTTGCCGCCCGACACGCTGGAGAGCATCCGCCGCACCAGGCTGGCGCTCAAGGGGCCCTTGACCACGCCCGTCGGCGGTGGCTTCCGGTCGGTGAACGTGCGGCTGCGCGCGGAATTCGAGCTCTACGCCAATATCCGCCCGGTCCGGACCATCATCCCCGGGCAGCGTTACGAGAACATAGATCTCGTGATGATCCGTGAGAACCTGGAAGGCCTGTATATCGGCTTCGAGCACTACGTCCCCATCGGCGACGACCCGCACGCCGTGGCGATCGCCACCGGCGTGAACACGAGGGCGAACGCCCATCGCATCATCAGGTTCGCCTTCGACTATGCGCTGCGCCACGGGCGGAGGAAGGTGACCGTCGTCCACAAGGCCAATGTGCTGAAGGCGCTGACCGGGCTGTTCCTCGAGACCGGCCGCGAGGTGGCCAGGGAATACGAAGGCCGGGTCGAGATGAACGACCGCATCGTGGATGCCTGCGCGATGCAGCTCGTGCTCGATCCGTGGCAATTCGACGTCATCGTCGCCACGAACCTGTTCGGCGATATCCTGTCCGACGAAATGGCGGGACTGGTGGGCGGGCTCGGCCTGGCGCCGGGGGCGAATATCGGCGAGAGCGCGGCGATCTTCGAGGCGGTGCACGGCTCGGCGCCGGACATCGCGGGCAAGGGCATTGCCAATCCGGTGTCGCTGCTGCTTGCCGCCGGCATGATGCTCGAACATGTCGGGCGGCACGACGCGGCGCGGCGCCTGCGGGCCGCCATCGACCGCACGATCAATCAGGACAACATACGGACGCGCGACATCGGCGGCCGTGCCTCGACGCGCGAATTCGCCGAAGCGGTCGCCCGACGGCTCCAGGCGACCGAGGCCTGACCAGGCGGGAGCGTCCGAACCTCCAGCATGACAAGGAGCGCATCCGATGACCGGCGCTGAACTGCTCGTCTCCGCACTGGAGAATGAGGGCGTCAAGCAGATCTTCGGCGTTCCCGGCGAGGAGAATCTCGACGTCGTCGAAGCGCTGCGGCGCTCGACCATCAGGCTGGTGGTGACGCGCCATGAACAGGCGGCGGCCTTCATGGCCGCCACCCATGGCCGGCTGACGGGCGAAGCCGGGGTCTGCCTCTCAACCCTTGGTCCAGGCGCGCTCAACCTGACGACGGGCGCCGCCTATGCCCAGCTCGGCGCGATGCCGATGGTCATGATCACGGGCCAGAAAGGTGTCCTCAGCCGGAAGCAGGCGCGCTTCCAGGTGGTGGACATCGTCTCGACCATGACGCCGCTGACCAAGATGGCGCATCAGATCGTCAGCGCGGCGACGATCCCCGCGATCGTGCGGGAGGCATTCCGGATCGCGCAGCAGGAGAGACCGGGCCCGGTCCATCTCGAACTGCCAGAAGACATCGCGGCCGAGGAGGCTCCCGCGATGTCGCCGGTACCGCCGCACCCGATCGCGCTGCCTGTCGCCTCTCCTGCGGCGCTCGACCACGCGGCCGCGCTGATCGGCGAGGCCGGGCGGCCGCTGGTGATGCTGGGCGCGGCGGCGAGCCGTCCGCGCCTGGCGGATGCCCTGTCGGATTTCGTGAGGCGTCTGCAAATCCCGTTCTTCTGTACGCAGATGGGCAAAGGCGCCGCCGCGGGGGGATCCGGGCTCTACATGGGGACCGCCGCGCTCTCCGAGCGGGACCATGTGCATCAGGCGATCGACCGCGCCGATCTGATCATCTCAATCGGCCACGACACGGTGGAGAAGCCGCCCTTCCTGATGGGCCCGGGCGGTCCGAGGGTCCTGCATGTGGGCTACCTCCCCGCCACGGTGGAGGAGGTTTACTTCCCGCATGCGGAGCTCATCGGCGATGTCGGCCCGACCCTCGCGCTGCTGGCCGACCGCCTTGAAGGCAGGCTGCCGAGGGCGGGCGCGCTCCTGCCGCTGCGCGAGCGGATTCTCGCGCGCATCGGCGAACGGGCGGAGGAGAGCCGCTTTCCGCTGACGCCGCAGCGCATCGTGCACGATGTGCGGCAGGTGATGCCGGAGGACGGCATCGTCTGCCTGGACAACGGCATGTACAAGATCTGGTTCGCCCGCAACTACCGCACGCGGGTCGCGAACACGCTCCTGCTCGACAACGCGCTGGCCACGATGGGCGCCGGACTGCCCTCGGCCATCATGGCCGCGATGCTCCATCCGACCCGGCGCGTGCTTGCGGTGTGCGGCGATGGCGGCTTCATGATGAACTCGCAGGAGCTGGAGACGGCGGTGCGCCTCGGCCTCCATCTCGTCGTGCTGATCGTGCAGGACGATGCCTATGGGATGATCCGCTGGAAGCAGGGGGTGGACGGCTTTCCTGATTTCGGCATGACCTTCGGCAATCCCGATTTCGTCGCCTATGCGAAGGCCTACGGCGCCGGGGGCAGCCGGGTGGAGAGTGCCGATGGTCTGGTGCCGACGCTCGAGGCCGCCTTCGCCGGCGGCGGGGTGCATCTCGTCACCGTGCCGGTCGACTACTCGGAGAACATGCGGGTCCTGGTGGAGGAGTTGCGCGCCGACGCGAAGGAGGCCGGCGCGCGCTGATCAGCGCGCCCAGCAGAGGCGCGCCGGGTTGTCCACCAGCACGCGCCGGCCCGGTCAGCGGCAGCACGGCGCGGCGGTGCAGAAGATGTGTCATCGGCCGGGTCACTGGATCCGGATGTCGCGGGCGCGGACGAAGTCGCGCCACTTGTCGCTCTCGGCGCGGAAATAGGCGGGCCAGGCCTCGAGCGCCTGCGCCTCGGGCGTCACCGCCATGGCCTGCAGGCGCGGCTGCATCTCCGGCGCACGCAAGGTGGCGGCGCAGGCCGCGTTCAGCCGGCGCAGGATCGGCTCCGGCGTTCCGGCGGGCGCGAGCATGGCGACGTGCTCGACCACCTCGAAATCGGTGAAGCCAAGTTCGACGAAGCTCGGCACCTCGGGCGCCAGCTCGCTGCGCTCCCGCGTCGTCGCCGCCAGCGCGCGGAGGTCGCCGGACTGGATGAAGGACATGACCGCCGCGGCGGGCATGAACAGCATGCCGGCCTCCCCGGCCAGCACGGCCTGGATCGCCGGGCCGCCGCCGCGGTAGCCGACCTCGGTCACCTCGATGCCGGCCGCCTGCAGCAGCATCTCGGTCGCCAGGTGGGAGGTCGCTCCGACCCCCGCATTGGCATAGGTCAGCCGGCTGCCCGGACGCTTCGCCAGGGCGACGTATTCGGCCACCGAGCTCACCGGCGAGCTGCGCGGCACCAGCATGAAGAGCGGGCTGGAGACAAGCAGGCCGACGCCCGTGAAGGCACGGTTCGCATCGTAGGGCAGCTGGTAGAGATGCGGCGCGACGGCGTAGGTGCTGTTCGGCGCGATCACCACCGTGTAGCCGTCCGGCCGGGCGCGGGCGGCCGAGCCCATGCCGATCGTGCCATTGGCGCCGCCGCGGTTGTCCACCACGAAGGGCCGGCCGAGATCGGCCGAGAGGCGCTGCGACAGCAGCCGCGCGAAGGCGTCGGTGGGCCCCCCCGCCGGCCAGGGGACGACGACGGTGACCGGCCGGTCGGGCCAGGTGCCGGCGGTGCTCTGCGCGCGGGCGGCGGGGGCTGCGGCGAAAGCGAGCGAGCTCGCGGCGAAGGCGCGGCGGGTGAGCATCCTGTCCTTGAACCTCCCTTATGCAGTGGCGGCACCGGGCGTCAGCCGAGCCCGGGCGGCAATCCGTCCCAGACCTCGTCGAGCGCGAGCGGCCGCGGCAGCAGCCCCTGCGCATGCGCATAGCGGATGGCGAGGGCAAGCGCGGGGTCCAGCCCCTCCCGCCCCGGCACCGCCGCGCCGGCGGCGCGGAACAGCGAAACCAGCTCCGCCATCAGCTCCGGCCGGTCGCGCGCGACGTCGCCGCGCGTGACCAGCAGGTGGTTCACCGGCACGAAGCCATGCGTCGCGCGGAAGGCGGCGCCGGCGGCCTCCGGGTCCGGAAAGACGGGCCGCAGCACCGGGTCGGCCGGCAGCTCGTTGCCGAAGATCGCCGCGTCGAGCTCGCCCGCCTTCAGCATGGCGAGCATGTCGGCGCCGGGCGGCGCGCGCTCCGCGCAGGGCGGGTCGCGGTACTCGGCGAGGTGCGCGTCCTCGAAGGTCACCCAACGCATCGCCTCGGGTCGCAGCCCGAAGCCGTCCTGCAGGATGCCGCGCAGCCACATTCCCGTGGTCTGGCTGTAGGCGCGCACGCCGATGCGCCGCTCCGCGAGATCGGCGGGGCCCGCGATGGCGCTGCCGGCCTGGCAGAGCAGCGCGCCTTCCTGGAAGCGCGCGGCGAGTATGACCGGCAGCAGCACCAGGTCCTTGCCGGCGGCCTTCGCCATCAGGAAGGTGGCGATCGCCATTTCGCTGACCGCGTATCGTCCCTCCCGCACCATCGGCGCGAAGGCGCGGCTGATGACCGGCACCGGCGCGAGGTCGAGCCGGAGGTGCCGCGAGGCGACAGCGCCGGTGAACAGCACCTCGGTGCGGGGCGTGCGGCCAATGGCGGCGGAGAGCGCGACAGGCTCAGCCATCGGACGCATCCTCGTAGCGCAGGCCCTTCCTCGCCAGCGCCTCCCGCATGCCATAGATGTCGAGGCCGAGCTCGCCGGCCGTGAGGCGCGCGCGCGTCGCCGCTTCCTTGCGCTCGCGCGCCTCGCTGGCCTGCAGCACCGCCGAGGCCTCCCTGCGCCGCACAACCACCACTCCGTCATCATCGGCGACAACCACGTCGCCGGGCTCGACGAGCTGGCCGGCGATGACGACGGGCAGGTTCACGCTGCCCAGCGTCTCCTTCACCGTGCCCTGGGCGGATACCGCCTTCGACCAGACCGGGAAGCGCATCTCGGCGAGCGCCGCCACGTCGCGCACGCCGGCCTCGATGACCAGCCCGGCCACGCCCCGCGCGGCGAGGGAGCAGGCCAGCAGCTCCCCGAAATAGCCGGCATCGGAGGGCGAGGTTGGCGCGACCACCAGCATGTCGCCCGCCCGGCACTGCTCGACCGCCACATGGATCATCCAGTTGTCGGCGGGCGGGATCGAGACGGTCACCGCCGTGCCGATCGCCCGGGCCCGCGGCCAGACCGGGCGCATGTACGACTGCAGCAGGCCCTTGCGGCCCTGCGCCTCGTGGATCGTCGCGACGCCATGGGGGGCGAAGCGCTCGGCGAGTTCCGGCGCGACGCGCGGCGGGTTGGTGCGGACGAGGCCCGTGGTCATGCCAGCGTCTCCACCACATGCGGGAAGACCGCCTGGTAGCCCTCCCCATGGGTGATCCTCCTGTCGGAGTTGCGGGCCGCCTGCGCCCCGCGCTGCAGGGCGACACGGGTGTAGTACTCCCAGAGGTGCTCCTGCCCGGCCATGCATTCGATGGCGGCGCGCTTCTTCTCCCAGACCGGGGTGATGTCCAGCAGCACGTCCGGCTTCCAATTGCACTGCTCGGGCTGGTGCGGTTCGAACAGGAAGACCGGCGGCGCGCCCAGCACCTTCTGGCCCGGGTTGTGGCCATGCGCCTGGGCGGTGATGCGAGCGTTCTGCGCGAAATCGGTCACCGCAGGGTGGTCGTGGTTGTAGATGTCCTCCTTGCTGTGCGTCAGCACGAAGGCCGGCTGGACGGCGCGGTACAGGTCGACCAGGCGGTGGAAGGCGTCCTGGGTCAGGTTGATCGGGTAGTCGCCCAGGTCCCAGAAGTGGATATCGGCCACGCCGAGCAATTCGGCGGCGGCGCGCGCCTCCGTCTCGCGCTCCGCTTTCACGCGCTCCAGCGTCATGCCGGGCTGGCGCCAGAGCTTGGCGCTCTCCCCCCGCTCGCCATAGGAGAGGCAGACAACGGTCATCCGCCACCCCCTTGCGGCGTGCAGCGCGATGGCGCCGCCGGCGCGCCAGACGAAGTCGGCGGAATGGGCGCTGACGACCAGCGCGGTCTTCTCGGCCATGGCTCTCTCCTGCGGGTCAGCGATGCTCGGGCAGCGGCGGCGTGCCGTGGGTGTGGAAGGTCTCCACCGTCTTCAGGCCCCAGGCCTGGCCCTTGCTCCGTTCCGCCTCGGTCCAGGTGATCGTCTTCCAGTCCGGCGCCAGGATCAGCCGCGCGCCGGCATGCGCCACCTCCACGCGGTTGCCGGCCGGCTCATGGACGTAGAGGAAGAAGGTCTGCTGGACCGCGTGCTTGTGCGGCCCCGTCTCGATGAAGACGCCCGCCTCCAGGAAGGCGTCGGCCGCCTGCAGCACCGCCTCCCGGCTGTCCAGCGCGAAGGTGACGTGGTGGAAGCGGCCGGGGACGCCGTGCGCCTCCTTGGTGAAGGCGAAGTCGTAGCTCTTGTTGTTGGAGGTCAGCCACATCCCCGCCTCCTCGCCGCTGTCGAGCTCGATGCGCTCGGTGCAGCGGAGGCCCAGGGTGTTCTGGAAGAACTCCCGGCAGGCGCGCACGTCCACGGCGAGGCAATTGAAGTGGTCCAGCCGCCGGACGTTCACGCCGCGCGCCGGGTAGCGCTCCGCCTGGTTCTTGAGGGACGGGCGGCGTTCGGGTGGCGCCTCGTACCACTCCGTCTCCCAGTAGAGCTCGAAGACGTGCCCGTCCGGGTCGCGGAAGCGCCAGCCCGTGCCATGGCCGAGCTCGCCCTCATGGGGCCAGACCTCCGTCCCCGCTGCGCGCAGCGCGGCGAGGCGGCGTTCCAGCGCCTGCGCGCTCCGGGTGCGGAAGGCGGCGTGGCCGAGGCCGGAGATGGGCGAGGCGGTGAGCTGGAGCGAGTAGCGCTCGTAATCGTCCCAACCGCGCAGATAGACGCTGCCGCCCCGCCGACCGCTCTCCGTCATGCCCATGACGTCCGTGAAGAAGCGCAGCGACTCCTCGGGCTTCGGCGTCAGCACCTCCACATGCCCCAGATGGGCAACGTCCATGATCGGCTCGTCCTGCATCGGTCCGCTTCCCTCCTGGTCAATCGCCAAGGCGCCCATCCGCCGCCCGCGCCGCGCAGGCGACAGCGGCGCGAGGAGACCGGCGAGGGCGGTCGCGCGACGCGCGACGCTGCATCGGACGGGGCCCTCCCTGCGCCGCTGCCCGGTCTGCACCGGATCCTTGCCGGGCGGCGCCCCGTGCGGGGCGCGCCGTCCGGAACTGCCCCTGCGGTTACTCCCTCCCGGCCGGCGACGTCCTATCGCTTGTCCGGCCTCTGCTATTGCTGCGGGTTATAGGTGAGAGGCCGCGCTCCAGGATGTCCGCCACGTGCGCGCGCAGGCATTCCAGGAAGGCGCGTCCGGGGGGTGGCAGGGCGCGGTCACGCGGCAGGATGAGACCGGCGGGCCGATCCGGCGCAGGGATGGGCAGCGGCACCACGCGCAGCGCGCCGCGCAGCAGGTCACCCGCCATCATCAGCCGCGGCATGATGGAGATGAGGTCGGTCGCCAGCAGCATCTCCCGGATGAAGCCGTAGGAGCTGGAGCGCAGCGAGGTGGTGGGCGCCAGGCCGAGCAGCGAGAGCAGGTGCTCGATCTCCTGCCCCACGCGCTGGGTGACGGTGGGCAGCACCAGGTCGTAGCGGCGCAGATCCTCCACCGTCACGGGATCCTGCGCGAAGACCGGATGTCCGGCGCGGGCGAGGACGGAGATCGGCTCGGTCCAGAGCGGCTCGCGCGCGAAGCCGTCGGGCACCGCCGGCTCGTAGAGCCGACCGACGACGAGGTCGAGCTCCCCCGCGGCGAGCAGCGGCAGCAGCTCCTCGGTCCGTCCCTGCCGAAGCCGTACCTTGATCTCGGGATGCGCGGCCTTCAGCCGCGCCAGCGCGCCGGGCAGCACACCGGCCGCCGCCACGGGCAGGGCGCCGAGCGCGACGGTGCCGCCGCCCGGTCCGGCAAGCTCGTCCAGCTCCTCGTCGAGCCGGCGCAACTCGGCGAGCATGCGGCGGGCGGAGCGCAGGAAGACGGCGCCGGCGGCGGTGGGCCGCACGCCGCGGGCGTGTCGGTCGAAGAGGCGGAGCTGCAGCAGATCTTCGAGCTCGTGCAGGCTCTTCGTCAGGGCGGGCTGGCTGATCCCGAGCGCCGCTGCGGCCTTCAGCAGGCTGCCATGCGTCGCCACGGCGTCCACCGCCCGAAGCAGGGGAAGGCGCAGGCGCTGGTCGAGGAAGCGGCGTGGCATGGCCAGGTCTCCTCGCCCGGCCGCACGACGCGGAGCGGATGGTGGCGGGGCGTTCCCGCCCCGCCGCCCACCCTCAATGCGCCAGCGGATCCGGCCGCATCTGCACCCGGAACACCCGCGGCCGCTCGCCCTTGCCGGTCTCGCTGTGGAAGGGCGCGCGCGTGCCGGTGGTGGTCCAGACGCCGCGGCCGCGCCAGCCGGCGTTGGGGTCGTCGATCCTGCCGTCCACGTTCTTGGTGAAGAAGCCGGCCGGATAGGGCACGTGCAACTGGTGCAGCTCGCCGTTCACCAGCACCGTCAGCGACTCGCTGCCATTGGTGGACGCGATCGGCACATCATTGCCGAGGCCGAGCGTGTTGAAGCGGTCCACCCAGACGTAATAGGCGTGGTCGGCGCTGCCCTTCGGGTCGAGGCCGGCGAATTGCGGCCCCGGGAAGCGGTAGAGCGTCCAGCCCTCCTCGCACTGCCTGCCGGTCGCCGCGTTCGGCCCGGTCAGCGGCGCCTTGCACTTGGAACGGTCGAAGCTCGCCAGGTGGCCGCTCGCCAGCGTGGTCCACACCACGCCCTTGCTGTCCACATCGATGCCGCGTGGGCTGAAGCTGCCGGGCGGCGGCTGGAAGATCTCGGTCAGCCCCGTATTGGCCGGGTCAGGCCCCGGGATGAAGTGCACCAGGTAGCCCGGCTGGTCGACGCGGGAGAAGCCGATATCCATGGATTGGCCCCAGACCGAGCCATCCACCGTGCTCGGCTGCACGCCATAGAGGCTGGCGATGATGCGCTTCTGCTTGGCGGGGTCGAGCGGCTGGTCGGCCTCCACATACTCGCCGCGCCGGCCCCAGCCCGGGACGTCGATGATCATCGGCGCCCAGCCTTGCGAGGCCTTGGCGTCATGCGTCTCGAGGAAGCGCCGCGTGTTCAGCCAGCCGATCGCGCCGCCCGTCGGCGGGCCCCAGCTGGTCCAGAGCGTGTTGTCCGGGTCATGCCCGAAATACAGGTGATGCGTCTGGAAGCAGGTATCGATCAGCTCGAATTTCTGCGTCTTCGGGTCATAGACGGAGAGCTGCCGGCCGGAGGCGTTGATCGGCGCGACCCGGGCGGAGGGATGGTCGCCGCCGGCCTTGCACCAGGCCGGCTGGGCGCCCGCGGGGCGGATGCGGGCGGCGAACCAGACCAGGCCCTTCTCGTCGATGATCAGGTTGTGGTTGCTGGTGTGGCCATCCCAGATCGGCTCCTCGCCCCAGAAGGGCGAGGGGCCGCGCGGCTCGTCGGCGGCGCTCGGCGTCTCCGGGTTGGCGACGGGGTGCCTGATCTTCCAGACCCGGTGCGTGGTCGGGTCGAGCACCGGCACGTCGTCCGTCGATTCCTCGGGCGAGCCGTAGATCAGGCCGTTCGGGAAGAGCGTCGGGTTGCGCTTGTCGGTCGAGATCGCGTCGTGCAGGTAGGTGGTGGGCTCGGCCCAGTCCCACAGCGTGACGACCATGTTCCGCTCCAGCCCCTCAGGCCGGCGCGGGCGGTCGGCGGGCAGCTCGCCGCGGGCGATCCGGTCGGTCCAGTCGGCGTAGAGCGAGAGGCCCTTCTCCGGCCCGAGGCGCGCGATGGAAACGGCCATGTTGCCCATCGCCTGGCCGGACTGGATGCGGCGCGCCCACATGTCGGTCGAGTTCTCGAACTGGCCGAGTTCGGGCCGCGGGTGGCGGATGTTCTGGCTGCCGAGCGCGTGGCAGGACTGGCAGGACTGCTTGACGGTGTCGATCCAGGCGTACTGGCCGCGCATGAAGTTCGGGATGCCGTTGCCGCCCGGGCCGTCCCCGGTGCCGGGGAACTGGTCGGCGGCCGGGATCCGCAGCATCGAATACCAGTACATGCCGGGATAGTACTCGGCGGCGGCGGCCGGCGTGGGGGCCGGCGTCGCGGTCAGGTTCAGTGCCTGGCCCGGAGTGCCGTTCACGCGCGGGCTGTCCACCAGGCCATAGCCGCGCACCCAGACCTTGTAGCTCGCGCGCGGCAGGTCTGGGATGACGTACCGCCCCTGCCCGTCCGTCACGACGATCTTGGCGTATTTCGTCGGCAGATCGGTGGTCTCGGCGATCACCCAGACGCCCGCCTCGGGGCCGTTCGGGCCGGTGACCACGCCGCCGATGTCGGTGGCGCCGATCGCCACGCCGGCGGCGGCCGGTGCCGCGGTCTGGGCCCGCGCGCCCGGTCCGGCCGATGCGAGCAGCGCAGCCAGCACGACCGCCGACACCGATACCTTGAGTTGCGCCTTGGACATTCCTCGACCTCCGGTACCGCCTTCAGGGATGGGCGGATTGCTGTCCGGGCCGTAGCAGGGACCGGCGCACCGGCGCTGTCAACGCGTCAGGGGCCCGCGCCAGCGGGCAGGCTGAGAACCGCGCCACCTGACGTCGCATGAAATCCTCGCGCCGCGGCAGGCCGCGCGCCGCAGGCCCGATCTTTTCAGCCGACTTCAGGCCAGCGCCGGGGACGCGCGGGCGGCGCGAGGCCTAGCTGCGTCGGGCCGGCGGCATCGTCCGCAGGCCCGGTCCCGCCGGACGCCGCGCGATTCCGCGCCAGGACGAAACCGGCCGCCGAGCGGGAGGGAAGGAGAGGAGACAGACGCGATGTACGACATGGGCAACCTCAAGAAGCTCTCGCAGATCGACGAGGCCGCGCCGGATGGCATGGCGGCCTTTCGCGCCTTCGACGCGGCGGCGCTGGCCGATGGCGGCGCGATCCCGCGCAAGTACAAGGAGTTGATCGCGGTGGCCGTCGCCCTCACGACGCAGTGCCCGTATTGCCTCGACCTGCACCGCAAGGCGGCGAAGTATGCCGGCGCGACGCGCGAGGAGCTGGCGGAGGCCGTGCTGATCGCCGCCGCGCTGCGCGCCGGCGCCGCGATCACCCACGGCACGCACGTGAACGGCGGCTGATCCGCCGGCCTTCGCGGTGGACCTGTGCGGGCGGTCGGCGGCGGGATCCTCGGCGCGCTCTGCACCAGAAGCGGGCTCCCCCTGCTCGCCAGGGCGCCGGTCGTGGCCGAGGCAGAGAGTGGGCCCCGGCGCGGCGATCGCGGCCTTTGCGTTGCCCGGCGCATTCGGCGCGCTGCTGCTCGCCGCGGCGCGGCCGCGGCCGTGAGGGTGGGCGGCCACGCCGGGCCGCCGCCTCACCCGCGGGAGGCCGCCGAGAGGCGGTGCAGCGCCTCCACCACGCGGCGGTTGCGGTCCCGGTAGGTCTGGCTGACCGCCTCCTCCGGCACCGAGACCAGCCGGGCGGGCGTCTCCGCCTCCGCATCGCCGGCGCGCTCCAGGAACTCCGCGTAGTGCCGGCGTGCGCCGGCCGCGTCGCCGGAGAGCAGGAGGGCGGCGGCCAGCAGCGCATGGCCGCGCGCCCAGCCGGGATTGCTCTCCAGCGCCTGGCGCAGCGCCTCCACCGCCTCCGCGTCGCGGCCGAGCTGCATCAGGGCGCGCCCGAGGCACTGCATCCACCCCCAGCGCGAGGGGTCGCGAGGCCCGCTGACATCGGCCTGGCAGCACCAGCGCACGGCCTC
>DASQVL010000217.1:0-4647 GCA_035640795.1 Crenalkalicoccus sp.
TTCACCGGGTCGCCGTACTTGTCCAGGTTGGTGCCGGGCACGGCGTAGAGGCCGTTCTTGCTGACCGTGTCGTGCATGTCGTTGTACTCGTTCGGCACGACGGAGGAGATGGTGGGCAGCTTGGAGAAGTCGGTGATGCCCTGGAAGGTGGTGAAGGGCTGGTTGGTGTCGGCCGGCAGCTGGTTCGGCCCGTCGCCCTGGTACTGCGCCCAGGCGTTGTGCTTCTCGACTTAGGAGCGGTTGCCGTCGATGCCGTTCGCCTGCTCCCCGGTGAAGCCGATGGAGGGCAGGTCCTCGGAATAGCCGGCGAAGCTCCGGCCTGCGGCCAGCAGCTCGGAGCCCAGGTTGGGATCGGAGAAGGGCTGCGCCGTGTTGTAGTCGTCGCCGTGGTTCAGCGCGTCCTGACCGGTCGGCGTGCTCTCCTTCCCGACCGGGTATTGCTGCTGCAGCGGCGTGTTCACGCCGTTCACGCCAGGATTGGTGCCGGCGAACATCTCCAGGTAGTTGGGCTGGCTGGGATGGTCGGTGCCGTGGGCGTTGGAATAATACGGCCCGTTCGCGAGCAGCGTGCCGTTGATGTAGGGGGCGTTGGGGGTGCCGATGATCTGGTCGGCGTCGTGATTCTCCTCGACGACGATAACGATATGGTCCGGCTGTGCCATTGTTTGGATATCCGCCATGTGGATCCGGCGGCGCATCGTGGCTCAAGCACATTGCATACGAATGACCTCCCCCCGCACGCACCCGCGAGCGGCCATCCCGCGACACATCGTGGCCGCGGCGCCGCCGGGCGCCCAAGTCGGGCGCCCTTGCCGGTTGCCCCGGCCCCGCGTTAACCGCGCAGAACGCTATGCCGGAGACCGCGATGCCCCGCCCCAAGCCCGTGATGCTGGTGATCCTGGATGGCTGGGGCTGGCGGGAGGACCCGGCGGACAATGCCGTGCGCCAGGCGCGCACGCCCGCCTTCGACGCGCTCTGGGCGGGCTGCCCGCACGCCTTCCTGCGCGCCTCCGGCGAGGATGTCGGCCTGCCGCCGGGGCAGATGGGCAATTCGGAGGTCGGCCACCTCAACCTCGGCGCCGGGCGGGTGGTGCTGCAGGAGCTGCCGCGGATCGATGCCGCGGTGGCGGAGGGTGCGATCGCCCGGCTGCCGGCGCTGACCGGGCTGATCGAGGCGCTGCGCGGAACGGGCGGCACCTGCCACCTGACGGGGCTGGTCTCCCCGGGCGGGGTGCACAGTCACCAGCGCCACGCGGCGGCGCTGGCGCGGGCGCTGGCGGCGGCGGGCGTGCCCGTCGCGATCCACGCCTTCACCGACGGGCGGGACACCCCGCCGCAATCCGCGCCGGACGACCTGCGGGCGCTGCAGGCGGAACTCGCGGGGCTGCCGGGCCTCCGGATCGCGACCGTCACGGGCCGCTACTTCGCCATGGACCGCGACCGGCGCTGGGATCGGGTGCGGAAGGCCTATGACGCCATGGTGCTGGCGGAGGGCGCGCATGCGCCCGACCCGCTGGCGGCCGTGGCCGCGGCGCACGCCAGGGGCGTGTTCGACGAGTTCGTGCCGGCCACCGTCGTCGGCGATTACGCGGGCATGCGGGATGGCGACGGGCTGCTCTGCTTCAACTTCCGCGCCGACCGGGTGCGGCAGATCCTGGCCGCGCTGCTCGAACCGGACTTCACGGAATTCGAGCGCCGGCGCGTGGTCCGCTTCGCCGCCGCGGTCGGCATGACGGAATATTCCGATGAGCTGAACGGGCGCCTTGCCACCCTGTTCCCGGCGGAGCGCCTGGCCGACATCCTGGGCGCGGTGGTCTCCGGCGCGGGGCTCACCCAGCTCCGCATGGCGGAGACCGAGAAATACCCGCACGTCACCTACTTCCTGAACGGCGGGGAGGAGACGCCCTTCCCGGGCGAGGACCGCACCATGGTCCCCTCCCCCAAGGTCGCCACCTACGACCTGCAGCCGGAGATGTCGGCGCCGGAGCTGACGGAGAAGGCGGTGGAGGCGATCCGCGGCGGCAGATACGACCTGATCGTGCTGAACTTCGCCAACCCGGACATGGTGGGCCATACCGGCAGCCTGCCCGCCGCGATCCGGGCGGTGGAGACGGTGGACCGGGGCCTCGGGCGGATCGCCGAGGCGGTGCGCGGGGCGAGGGGCGCCCTGCTGGTCACCGCCGATCATGGCAATTGCGAGCTGATGCGGGACCCGGAGACGGGGGGACCGCATACCGCCCACACCACCAACCCGGTGCCGGTGCTGCTGATGGGCGGGCCGCCTGGTGCGGCGCTGCATGATGGGCGGCTGGCCGATGTGGCGCCGACGCTGCTCGGGCTGCTCGGCCAGCCCCGGCCGGAGGCGATGACCGGGCGGTCGCTGATCGGCTGAAGGGGGGCGGCCCTGTCTCGACCGAACAGGACAACAGGGCCTGGCCTGACGCGAGCGGGTTGAGCCGCGGGACGGAGAAGAGACAGAAAACGGATGGTGGGGCTTTGGGGGGTCCCCGGAGGGGACCGTTCCCTTCCCCCCAAGGGCCGCCCGCGCCGCCATCCCAGCCCACCGCGTGGCGGCAGCCCGCCCCCCTTGCTATAGGGGCCGCACGAGATGAGCCGTGCCGGCGCCCGGCCCGCCCTCGGGCCGCGCACCGGCGGCCCGGCCTCCCGGGGTGCGCCGGCGCAGAAAGGATGGTTCCGACCATGGCGCGACGCCGGCAGCTCTACGAGGGCAAGGCCAAGATCCTGTTCGAGGGGCCCGAACCAGGGACCCTGGTGCAGTACTTCAAGGACGACGCCACCGCCTTCAACGCCCAGAAGAAGGGCATCATCACCGGCAAGGGGGTGCTGAACAACCGCATCAGCGAGTACCTGATGACCCGGCTGATGGAGATCGGCATCCCGACCCACTTCATCCGCCGGCTGAACATGCGGGAGCAGCTGATCCGCGAGGTGGAGATCATCCCGCTCGAGGTCGTGGTGCGCAACATCGCCGCCGGCAGCCTCTCGACCCGCCTCGGCATCCAGGAGGGCACCCGGCTGCCGCGCTCGATCATCGAGTACTACTACAAGAATGACGGGCTCAACGATCCGCTGGTCTGCGAGGAGCACATCACCGCCTTCGGCTGGGCCAGCACCCAGGACCTCGATGACATCGTGCAGCTGGCGCTCCGGGTGAACGACTACCTCTCCGGCCTGTTCCTCGGCGTGGGCATCGTGCTGGTGGACTTCAAGCTGGAGTTCGGCCGGCTCTACGACAATGAGGAGATGCGGATCGTGCTGGCCGACGAGATCAGCCCCGACAATTGCCGGCTGTGGGATTCCAAGACCGGCGAGAAGATGGACAAGGACCGCTTCCGCCGCGACCTCGGCAATGTCGAGGAGGCCTATCAGGAAGTGGCGCGCCGCCTCGGCATCCTGCCCGAGGCCGGGGTGCGCGACCTCAAGGGCCCGGAGCTGATGCAGTGAGCGTGCTGATCGAGGCGCTCGTCGTCCTCTGCGTCGTCGTCGGCGCCTATGCCATCCTGACGCTGCTCGGCCTGTTCCCGGGCACGGAGACGCAGGCCCTGGTGCTGGCGGTGATCGGCGCCTATGGCGGCTATCTGTACGGCCGCTATCGGCGGCACCGCCGCACCGTGCCATGAGGCTGCGCGTCACCGTCATGCCGAAGGCGGGGGTGCTGGACCCCGAGGGCAAGGCGATCGGCCGCGCGCTCGGTACGCTGGGATTCGCGGGCGTGGGCGAGGTGCGGGCGGGCAAGGTGATCGAGCTCGAACTCGCCGAGACCGACCCGGTGCGGGCGCGCGAGCAGGCCGCGGAGATGGCGCGGCGCTTGCTGGCCAACACGGTGATCGAGAGCTTCACCGTGGAGCTCGCCTAGGTGTTCCGCCTCTCCCTCCTCATCATGCTGGGGCTGACGGTGCTGATCGCGATCGGCCTGCGCTGGCGGGAGGAGCGGATGGCGATGCTGCGCCCGGCGCCGCGCCGCGGCTGGGTCGCGCAGCAGAAGCACATGCTGAACCGCTGGGTGACCGCGGCCGCCATCGCAGTGATCGCCACCCTGCTCGTGCTCGGCGGATTGAACTGGCTGCGCATCCTGGAAAGCTGAACGCCATGCGGGCGGGCATCGTCATCTTCCCCGGCACGAACCGGGAGCGCGACGCGGCGCTGGCGCTGCGCCTGGCCGGCGCGCGGGTGGAGATGCTGTGGCATGGCGAGACCGCGCTGCCCGCCGGCCTCGACCTGGTCCTGCTGCCGGGCGGCTTCGCCTATGGCGACTACCTGCGCTGCGGCGCGATGGCCGCCCGCTCCCCCATCATGACGGCGGTGCAGGGCTTCGCGGCGCGCGGCGGCCACGTCCTCGGCATCTGCAACGGCTTCCAGGTGCTGACCGAGGCCGGGCTGCTGCCCGGCGCGCTGCTGCGCAATGCCGGGCTGCGCTTCCTCGCGATGGACTGCCATCTGCGCGTGGAGCGGACGGACACGCCCTACACCTGCCACTTCCAGCAGGGCCAGGTGTTCCGCGCGACCATGGCGCATGGCGACGGCAACTACTTCGCCGACGACGCGACGCTCGACGCACTGGAGGGCGAAGGGCGCGTGGTGCTGCGCTACGCGACGGCGGAGGGCGCGGTGACGCCCGAGGCGAAC
>DASQVL010000218.1:0-5299 GCA_035640795.1 Crenalkalicoccus sp.
TGAGCGCGCCTCATGGCGGCATCAACTGGCCCGAGGCGTCCAGCATCGGTACCCCATAGTCGCGCAGCACCGCCGTGATCTCCGCCTCGTGCTCGCGGATCACGGCATTGATCTGGCGGCGCCATTCCGGCTCGTTCGGCCGCACGCCCATGGTGATGCGGTAATCCATGCGCGGCAGGCCCGGCTCGGAGGGGATCGGGCGCAGGGCCAGTGGCAAGCCCTGCGCCCGGATGGCGTAGCCCGCAAAGGGTCCACCGATCATCCCGATATCGATCTCGCCGGCGGCGATGTCGTGCATCATCCGCGCGCCGGGCGCATCGTGGCGCGTGTCCACCATAAGGGGATAGGAGCGTATCCGGCCGAGCAGGCCGTGGCGCGCCAGAAGGTCGACCGGCGGGGTGCGCGCGATCACGCCGATGCTCAGCTCGCGCATGCGCGGGTCGTCGAAATCCGTCGGCGGCGGCTCCCCCTGGCTTCGGTACACCATGACCTGCGTGGTGTGGTAGTAGGGGTTGGTGTTCTGCATCGTGCTGTCGCCGGCGACGGTGCCCATCACCAGGTCGCAGCGGTAGGCGTTCAGCGTGTTGCGCACGAATCCAGGGCCCTGAGGGAAGAAGACGTAGCGCACCGGCAGGTGCAGCGCCTGCCCGATGATCTCGGCGATACGGTTCTCGAAACCCTCGCCGCGTTCGTTGGAGAAGGGGAGATTGCTGGGATCGGCGCAGACCCGCAGCTCATCCGGGGCGACCAGTTCTCCGGTCTGCGCACGCACGTGTCGCGCCGACGCCATGGCGGCGGCCGCCCACAGTATGGAGCGGCGGTGCAGCGCGCGCATCTCAGCTCCCGATGCGCTGTGGCCGCCCGGGGCCGAGCACGCCGTCGGAGCGGGCCTTGAGATAGGCGTAGATGTCGTCGAGATAGGTGACCACATCCTCGACCGTGCCGAAGGCGGGCATGACGTTCTGCTGCGAGGTGGTGACGTTCTGCCGGCCGTTGATCACCACCTCGTTGAACTGCTCGCGCGAGAGATGCTTGAGCGATTCCACGAGGCTCGGCCCGAAGGAACTGCCCGAGCCGTCCGGCCCGTGGCAGCGCTGGCAGGAGGCGGTGTAGCGACGATAGCCGTTGTAGGTGGCACTATCGACCTTTCCATCCTCGACCTTGTAGGGCTTTTCCTCTTCAGCCGTGCGCCCCGGCGTCATCGCGGCGGCTAGGCCGACCAGGAGACAGGTCGCCGCCACGAAAGCCCGCGATACCAGCACCATTCTGCCTCTCCTTGCGTCGGCTCGGCCCTCTGGCCGGAGCGCTCCTCCCGCGGGGCGCGGAGGCCGACGCCGCAAGGACGCCAGCCCGGGCGGGTCGGCTGTTCCAGGCCCGCCCGGTGCCGCGCCTCAGCGACGCTGCTGCGCGGGCTGCTGCGCAGCTGGCTGCGCCTGCGGAGTGCCGCCGACACCTTCCGGCAGGCCGAAGACGGTCAGCACACCACCGAGCTGCGTGTAGTTTGCCAGGTGGCGGAAAGCGCCGACGGCGCCCAGCCCCTCGGTCTCACCCTGCAGCCCGGCCGCCATGCCGATGCCGGCCCAGCCGCCGACGCCGGACAGCACCGCGACATATTGCCGGCCGTTATGCGTGTAGGTGTTGACGTTGCCGATGATGCCGGATGGCGTGTGGTAGCGGAACAGCTCCTTGCCGTCGCGCATGTCCACGGCCTTCAGATAGCCCTCCAGCGTGCCGTAGAAGACGATGTCGCCTGCGGTGGCCAGCGCACCGGACCAGACGGAGAAGAGCTCCGGCTTCGACCACACGATCTTGCCCTGGCCGGCATCCCAGGCGATGAAGTTGCCCATGTGGCTCTCGCCGCGCGGCGGATACATGGACACCGTCGCGCCGACATACTCCTGCCCTGCGGTGTAGGATACGCGGTAGGGCTCCAGATCCATGCAGACATGGTTGGTCGGCACGTAGAACATGCCGGTCCGCGGCGAGAAGGAAGCCGGCTGCTGGTCCTTGGTGCCCAGCGCGGTGGGGCAGATGTTCTGGACGTTCTTGTCCTCGCCGGCCGCCTGCGGGGAGTACTGCGGCTGGACCTGAGGCCGGCCGGTCTGCATGTCCACATGCGTCGCCCAATTCACGATTGGGTCGTACTTCTCCGCCAGAAGCAGTCGGCCATTCTCACGGTCCAGCGTATAGGCGAAGCCGTTGCGGTCGAAATGCACGAGGGCCTTGGCAACGCGCTGGCCACGGACATCGATGTTGTCCACCAGGATCATCTCGTTGACGCCGTCATAGTCCCACTCGTCATGCGGCGTCATCTGGTAGACCCAGCGCGCCATGCCGGTATTGGCGTCGCGCGCGAAGATCGTCATGGACCAGCGGTTGTCGCCGGGCCGTTGCGCCGGGTTCCAGGTGCCCGGATTGCCGGTGCCGTAGTAAACTAGGTTCAGCTCGGGGTCGTAGCTGTACCAGCCCCAGGTGGTGCCGCCACCGAGCTTCCACTGGTCGCCCTGCCAGGTCCGGAGCGAGCTGTTCTGCCCGACCGGCTGCCCGAGATGCGTGGTCTTCTGCGGGTCCACCAGCACCTCGTTGTCCGGGCCCGTCGAGTAGGCGCGCCAGGCCATGGAGCCGTCGCGCAGGTTGTAGGCGGTGACAGAGCCGCGCACGCCGTATTCGCCGCCGCTGATGCCGACCAGCACCCTGTCGCCGAACACCATCGGGGCGGCGGTCATGGTCTCGCCCTTGGCCGGGTCGCCGGCCTTGACCTTCCAGCGCTCCTCGCCGGTCTTGGCGTCGAGCGCGACCACGTTGGTGTCCGCCTGGTCCAGGATGATCAGCCCGTTGCCGTAGGCGACGCCACGGTTCACGGTGTCGCAGCACATGACGGCGATGACTTTCGGATCCTGTGTTGGATCGTAGCGCCAGATGATCCGCCCCGGCTCCTTCAGGTCGAGCGCGAAGACGCGGTTCGGGAAGGGCGTGTGTATGTACATCACGTCGCCGATCACCAGCGGACCGCCCTCGTGTCCGCGCAGCACCCCCGTGGAGAAGCTCCAGACGGGGCGCAGTTGGCCCACATTGTCGCGATTGATCTGGTTCAGCTCGCTGTAGCGGTGATTGGCGTAATTACCGCTCGGCATGACCCACTGGTTCGGGTCCCGCTGCATCCTGATCAGCTCTTCGTTCGCGGAGGCGGTGCCGGCCCAAAGGCCTGCGGTCGCCACCGCCGCGACGGCGATTCTCGTCAGCATCCTGTCTTTCCTCCCATCGCCCGGCTGATATGGCCGCCGCGCGTCACTCAGCGCTTGGTCTCGGGCCGTGCAGAGCGGAAGGCATCCCGCACTACGGGACCGAGCGGGCCATTCCTGCCACAACCGGAGCGTATGGGATTATTGTGAATGCCATCAAGCCCGCATTCCCCGGACGAAGCGCCGGTGGTGCGCTCGCGCCGGGTTCTCCGCAGAATTCAGCCAGTCACCTCCGACGCGCGCACCGCCAGTTCCATCGCCGCGGATGCCGGCGCGAAGGCGGTTCGATGTGAAGGGTGCTCGGAACGATCCAGATCAACAGGAACAGGCACCGCCACGGCCGGCCACGGCCGCCTGCTTCACTTCTTGAGTATCCGGTTCGCCCCCGTATTCTGATTGAGCGGGGTCGATCCGGCGGGGAAGCCGTTCCTCTCAAGAATATAGGCCGTGATCGCCCACATCTGGTCGGTCGGAACCGATCCGGGATTCACGGCGGGCATCGTCGTGTGCTCGAAATTGAAGAGAGAGCCCAGCGGCTTGTTGCTCCACCGGCTCAGGAACGCGTCGCCGACGAGGGCTGGTCCCATGGCCCCGGTCAGATCGGGTCGATGGCACTGCGCACAGCTGTTGTTGAAAAGCTGATGGCCCTGCGTTGCCTGGGCCGGCGTGTACCAGCCCTGGTCCTCGGCGGCACGTCCGGGGGCGGCAGGCAGTGCGGCCAGGGCGAGCGACAGCGCCCCTGCCGCGGGAAGAACGACCCATGACGGGGGAACGAACCAAGGCTTCATCTCTGGGCTCCTCAGATTCCCAACAGGGCTGCGATTCCGTATCCGGACCATGCCCGAAGTTCTGCCCTTCCGGCGCGACTGCCGCGCACGCGACCGCGCTGCGCCGATCACGCAAACGGTCCGGACTTCCTATCGTGGATAGGATGCCGTGGGCTTCAACCGGGCCAAGCCCCGGACGGCACGGCTGAGGAGTGGATGTGAAGACGGACACACGCGCAGGCATCAGGACGTCCTGGAACGACGCCCGGCGGAAGTGCGATGCCGTCCTGCCCGCCAACGGGGCTCGGATCAGATCGGCTCCTGATGGGCGCCGCTCGGCTCGCAGCGCCAGCGGCTGAGGCTGAAAGCGGGGTGCTCGGCGAGCCAGCGGGCAGCGTAGAACTGGCCTTGAGTCATGCACGCGACAAGCGAGTTGGCGGCGAAGTCGGTCCGCTCGTCACGGCACGAGGCCGGGGTCGCCAGGAGGCACACGGTCAGCACCAATTCGATCATCGCAGCTTCCCCGGTGTTGGGATGGGCCAAGCGTTTCGGGACCTTGCCTCGGCCTCTTGCGTGACTCACCGGCCCTCGACGGTCGGTGGGCCCTGCCAGTGCGCCACGCCGGCGCGCTTCCGACATTGTGGGCTGCCGGCCAGGGTCGCGCAACGCGAGCGTCAGCAAGGACTACCGTGCACCGACCTCGGGCAGCGCCGCCTCAAGGGCACGGGCGTAGGCGCCGAGACGCGCTTCCAGCTGCACCGGCGCCTCACAGGCGTAGCGCATCGTGCGTTCCGCATCCTGGAAAGCCTTGGCCGCGAAGAATTGCCGCTGCTCGAGCTCGGCGCGCCGGGCCGCCGCCTCTCCGGCCGCCTCCGCGGGCACGGCGTCCAGCTCGGCCGTGAGGCGGTTCACAGCCTCGGCCAGGGTACGCTGGCGGCGCGCAAAGGCCTTGATGCGCTCGATGAGGTCGGCGCGCTGGCGGTTCGTCTCCTCCAGCAGGCCGGCGAAGACCAGTGGCAGCTGCGTGCGCCGCGCTGAGGGATCGAGCGGCGCGACGAAAGCCTCGATGGCCTGCCGTGCCTCTTCCTCCGTCACCTGGCGCGGCACGATGCGCGCGACCAGCGCGCGCACCGCCGGCGTGGTGCGCCACGCTCCTTCCTCCGGCGGCATCGGGCCGGGCCACAGGCTGCTCGCCTCCAGCCGGGGCACCAGGCGCTGGCGGCAGGGCCAGTCGGGGTCCTCGCCCCGCACCGCGGCCGGCGCCGCCAGGCTGGCGACGAGCAGGACGGC
>DASQVL010000219.1:0-2899 GCA_035640795.1 Crenalkalicoccus sp.
CCCGAGCGGCGCGGCGCTGTCCAGCGCCCGCCCGGCGGCACCGTCCAGGCGATCGCAGGCTAGTGTCCTGCCCGCGAAGTTCGCTGCTTCAGCAGCGAACGGAGCGGACCAGCAGGCCACTGAAAACAAAGCCTAGTGGACCGAGAACGAAGTCCGAAGGACTTCGGAATCGGGACACTAGCGCGGCGGCGTGGCCCAGCCCTCCTGGACGAGGTAGTTGCCGATCCGCGTGGCGATCGCCTGGCCGATGCGCCGCGCCTCGCCCGTGTCGCTCGCGCTGCGGCCCTCCAGCACCCCATGTCCGGCGCCGCTCAGCGCCGCCGAGCTCGCCAGCCGCCCCGCCGCGGCGCCGGCGCCCATCGTCTCCGCCGCGCCCGGCGCGTAGCCGCTGTCCGCCGAGGCGTCGAAGCGCTCCAGCAGCCGCGGCGCCGCGCCGCCCTCGACGAAGTAGAGCTGCACGCCGGCCTCGACCGAGCTCATGCCGCGGCCGAGGCCGATCAGCGTGCGCTTCGTGCGGTTGCCCTCGTCCACCGACAGGATCTGGCCGTCGACCAGCAGGGCGCGTCCGGGGCCGGGCGCCGCCGAGCCGGTCGTGCGCTGCACCGGGATGCCGTAGCGCCGGAGGCCTTCGGCCACCGCATCGGCGAGCGCCGCCGAGGTCTCCCGCGCCGCCTGGTACTGTTGCTGGCTCACCGACTCGCCGGAGAAGGCCTGCATCAGCCGCCCGCGGAGACCGCTGTCGAGCTGCACCTCCTGCGGCGAGACGGCGAAGTCCTGCACCAGGATGCGGTCGGGCCGCGGCAGCGCGCGGCCGTCATAGCGCTCGAGCTCCGCAACGCGCGGCCGCGTGCAGCCCGGCGCGAGCAGGACGAGGCCGAGGAGCCCCGTCCCCAGCCTCGCCACCGCCGACCGGCGCCCCTCCGGCGGCCCTCCGTTTCGCGTCCGCATCGTCAATCTCCCCCGCTGAGGGCCGGTTGCTGCCGGCCTGAATCCTCCGGCGGCGCCGGCACCTGCGCCCGCCGCCGCCCCCGCCGCGCCCTGAACCGCTCCTCGATCCCCTGCACCACGACGAAGAGGGAGGGGACGAACAGCACGGCGAGGCAGGTTGAGGCGAGCATGCCGCTGACCACGCTGAGGCCGAGCGAGGCGCGCGCGCTTGCCCCCGCCCCGGTCGCCAGCAGCAGCGGCAGCACGCCGAGGACAAGCGCGATCGAGGTCATCACCACGGGGCGGAAGCGGATCCGCGCCGCCTCCACCGCCGCCGCGCGGAGCTCCATGCCGGTCGCCACACGCCGCTCGCGCGCCACCTCCACGATCAGGATCGCGTTCTTCGCCGAAAGTGCCACCAGCAGCACCAGGCCGATCTGGGTGTAGAGGTTGTTGGCGAGGCCGAGGGCGGCGAGCGCCGCCGCGGGGCCGAGCAGCGAGAGCGGCACGGCGAGCAGGACGGGCCACGGCGCGAACCAGCTCTCGTAGAGCGCCGCGAGGCAGAGATAGACCAGCAGGATGGCGAGGCCGAGGGCGAGGTAGAGCTGCGCGCCGACCTGCTTCTCCTGGTAGGACATCGCCGTCCAGTCGTAGCCGAGGCCGGGCGGCAGCACGCCCGCCGCCACCTGCTCCATCACGCGGAGCGCCTGGCCGGAGCTGAACCCCTGCGCCGGCGCGCCGAGCACCATCGCCGCCGGGTAGAGGTCGTAGAGCGTGATCAGCGCCGGCCCGGTCTCCGGCTGGACGGTCGCGAAGGCGCCGAGCGGGACCATCTGCCCGTCCTGGCTGCGCACGCGCAGCCGCAGCAGGTCCTCCGGCTGCCGCCGCGCCTCGGCCTCGGCTTGCACGTAGACCTGGAAGGTGCGGCCGAAGCGGTTGAACTGGTTGACGTAGGAGGAGCCGACGAAGGCGCCGAGCGCGTTGAAGGCGTCGCCGACGGAGACGCCGAGCAGCTCCGCCTTCGCGCGGTCCACCATGAGGCGGACCTGCGGCGCGCCGGCGCGGAAGGTGCTGACCAGGCGCTGCACGGCCGGCTGCGCCTCGGCCGCCGCAATCACCGCATGCGCCGAGTCCTCGAGCTTCTCGAAATCGAAGCTGCCGTCGCGGAGTTCCACCATCATGGTGAAGCCGCCGGCATTGCCGATGCCCTGGATCGGCGGCGGCGGGATGACGAAGGCCTCCGCCTCCGGCAGCGCGTCCAGCGCGGCGGAGAGGGTCGCGTACAGCGACCGCAGGTCCTGGCCCCTGGCGCGGCCGCGCTCGCCCCAGTCCTTCAGCACCACATAGGCGACGCCCGCATTGGGCAGCGAGGCGTTGTTGTCGAGCAGCGAGACGCCGGCGATCTCCACCACATGGTCCACGCCGGGGACGCCGCGGGCGATGCGGCTGGCCTCCGCCAGTGCCGCCCGCGTGCGTTCGAGCGAGGCGCCGTCCGGAAGCTGCACGCCGACCAGCAGGCGTCCCTGGTCCTCGATCGGGATGAAGGCGGTCGGCAGGCGGGCGACACCCCAGACGCCGATTCCGGCTAGTGCCAGCGCCAGGGCCGCCATGACCGTGCTGCGCCGGACCATGCCGGCGGCCAGCCCGGCGTAGCCACGCTCCAGCGCGGCATAGCCCCGGTTGAAGCCGCGCAGCAGCAGGTTGCGCTCGGCCGGCGGCTTCGGCGGGCGGAGCCAGAGCGCGCACTGCGTCGGCTTGAGGGCGCTGAGCAGCGCGGTCGCCGCCATCACCAGCGCGAATTGCGCGTACATCCGGCCCGTCAGGCCGGGGAGGAAGGCGGCCGGGACGAACACCGCCATCAGCACCAGCGTGATGCCGAAGATGGGGCCGAACAGCTCCTCCATCGCTCGGATGGCCGCGTCATGCGCCGTGGCGCCGCGCTCGAGGTGGCGGCTCGCCCCTTCCACCACCA
>DASQVL010000220.1:0-3421 GCA_035640795.1 Crenalkalicoccus sp.
TCGCGCAGGAAGCGCATCGGCCCGCTGCCCACATATTCGGTGATCTGCTGGAAGGGATCGGTCCTGGCGATCCGCTCCGGCATGATGAAGCAGCAGGGCGTGCCCGGCTTGGCGAGGGCGAAGCGCAGCTTGGGGTAAGGCTTCTTCAGCACCCAGCGGATCGTGTGGTCATCGGCTGCGGTGAGCTCGTTCTGCAGCACCCTCAGCATCTGGCCCATCGGGTCGCGCGGCTGCCATCGCAGGATGCTGGCCACGCAGTCCTTCGCCAGCACCGGTGCGCCGTCATGGAACTTCAGCCCGGGGCGCAGGCGGATGGTCCAGGTCAGCCCGTCGGCCGAGACCTCCTCTCCCTCCACCATCTGCGGCCTCGGCTCCAGCGCCTCGTCCACGCCGTAGAGCATGTCCCAGACCAGGGCGGAAGCGTTGCGGACCACATACTGGGTAGTCCAGATCGGGTCGAAATTGGCAAGGTTGGCCTGCGGCACGAAGCGCAGGGTGCGCGCAGCCATGCCCTGCGCCAGGGCCGGCCGCGCCAGCGCGCCGGTCGCGGCTGCAAGTGCCGCGGCCTTCAGGAAATCCCTGCGGTCCATTCTCGTCTCCCGATCCCGGTTGTCGCCCGGTTCCGCGACAGCCTGCCTCAGCCTTGGGCACAGCGCCAGCGTTGCGCCTGGCGACCTCCGCCGCCGCGCCCCGCCGCAACCGGGCGTAGCACGCGCCGTGCCAGCCGCTCAGCCGGCCTTGGCGATGTTCCAGAACACCGTCGCAGGCGTGCGGAAGGCGCCGGTCACGTTGCGCCGCCAAGCGGAGGGCTGCCAGTAGAAGCCGAGCGGGATGTAGGGCAGCACCTCCATCGCCCGGCGGTTCAGCGCCGCGCCGATGCGCTCCGCCTCGGCCGCGTCCGCCGCATCGGTCCAGGCCTCGCGCAACCGCTCGATCTCCGCATCCTCCGGCCAGCCGAACCAGGCCTTGGCGCCGTTCGCGCGCAGGAACAGATGCGTTGCCGGAAGGGCGAGGGAGAGGCCGGAGGAGGTGGTGTGGAACAGGCTCCAGCCGCCCTTCTCCACCGGCTCCCGGCTCGCCCTTCGCTGCACCAGCGTGCCCCAGTCGGTCGCCACCAGCTCGAAATTCATGCCGAGGCGCTGCAGCAGGTCCGCGGTGACGAGGGAGAGCGCGTTGATCTGCGGATAGTCGCCGGGGGCCATCAGCACCACGCGCTCATCCGCGTAGCCCGCCGCGCGCAGCGCCGCGCGGGCGCGCTCCACGCTGCGGAGCTTCAGGATGTCGCTGCCCGCCTCGCTGGCGAGGGCCGTGCC
Source organism: Crenalkalicoccus sp. (assembly GCA_035640795.1). Lineage (GTDB taxonomy): Bacteria > Pseudomonadota > Alphaproteobacteria > Acetobacterales > Acetobacteraceae > DASQVL01. The sequence goes on from DASQVL010000220.1 coordinate 1,314, forward strand.
GCAGGTGAAGACGCCCTCGCACACCGCCCAGCCATCCGGCTCCTCGCCGGCCACGGCGCGCAGGTAGTCGCGCTGGTCCACCGCCATGGCGAGGGCGCGGCGGATCGCCGGGTTGTTGAAGGGCGGGTGCAGGTGGTTGAAGCGGCAGATGCCGTAAGTGCCCTCCGCCAGGCGCTGCTCCACCGCCACCTCGCGCGAGCGGCGGAGCAGCGGCAGCAGGTCGTGCAGCGGGTATTCCCAGTAGTCCTGCTCGCCGGTGATGAGGGCGTTGGCCGCGGTCGCGGGGTCGCTGATGATGGTCCATTCGATGCGGTCGAGGCGCGGCACCCGGCCGCCGGCGAGACCGTCCACCGGTTCGTTGCGCGGCACATAGCCTTCATGCCGCGCCCAGACCGCGGCCTGGCCCGGGTTCCACTCCTCCTTCACGAAGCGGAAGGGGCCGGAGCCGGTGGCCTCGCGCACCTGCTGGAAAGGGTCGGTCGCGGCGATGCGCGCCGGCATGATGAAGCAGGGATTCTGCGTCTGGCCGAGTGCGAGCGTCAGCAGCGGGAAGCGCCGCTTCAGCCGGAGGCGGAAGGAGCGGTCGCCGGTGGCGGAGAGCTCCGCCACCCGCTCCCACAGCACCTGGCCGAAGGTGTCGCGCGCCGCCCAGCGGTGGATGGAGGCGACGCAGTCCGCGGCCGTCACCGGCTCGCCATCATGGAAGCGGAGACCCTCGCGGAGCGTGAACTCCCAGTTCAGGCCGTCATCGGAGGTGGTCCAGCCCTCCGCCATCTGCGGCCGCACGGCGCCGGCCGTGTCCTGGGCGCAGATCTGGTCGTAGACCAGGAAGGCATGATTGCGGGTGACCACGGCGGTGGTCCAGACCGGGTCCAGGCTGGTCAGGTTCGCCTGCGGGATGACACGCAGCACCCGCGCCGCACCCTGTCCAAGGGCGGGGCGGGGCGCGGGGGCGGCGAAGCCCGCCGCCGCGGCGCCAAGCAGCGCGCGCCGACCGATCATGCCCGCCGGATGTCCCAGAACATCGGGAAACCCATCACCCGGTCCTTGAGATCGCGCCGGAGCGCGGTGATGGAGAGATAGGCGCCGAGCGGGACATAGATCACCTCGTCCAGCGCCACCTCCTGCATCTCGCGCGCGATCGTCTGCTGCGCGGCGAGGTCCGGCGCGTCGAACCACTGGTCGCGCAGCGCCTCGATCCGCGGCACGGTCGGCCAGCCGAACCAGGCATTGGCGCCGTTGCCGCGCAGCGGGAAGTGGCCGGAGGGATCGAAGAAGTCGTAGGCGTTGAAGGCCGTGCAGAACACCGACCAGCCGCCCTTGTCCAGCGGCTCGCGGCTCGCCCGGCGCTGCACCACCGTGCCCCAGTCGGTCTGCACCAGGTCGAGGTTCATTCCCAGCCGGCGGAACATGTCGGCCGCCACCTGGCTCATCGCCGACGGGGCGAGAATGTCGGTCGGCGCGATCAGCCGGATCGCCTGGTCCGTGTAGCCCGCCTGCCTGAGCATGGCCTTCGCCCGATCGAGGCTGCGCGGGCCGGTCAGCGGCGCCATCCCGGCATCATTCGCCAGCGGCGTGCCCGGCGTGAACACACCGCAGCCGGTCTCGAACAGGTCGCGGTCGGTGCCGACCACGGCGATCATGAAGTCCGCCTGGTCCACCGCCGGCAGAATGGCCTGGCGGACCGCCTTCGCGTCGAAGGGGGGGAACAGGAAGTTCATGCGCATGATGCCGAGCAGCGGCAGCCGGTCGATCGGCTCCACGTTCAGCGCGCGGTCGCGCTTCAGCAGGTCCTGGATCTCCGGCGGCGGCTGCTCGTACCAATCCACCTCGCCGGTCTGCAGCGCGGCGGCGGCGGTCGCCGCATCCGGGATGATGCGCCACTCGACGCGATCGAAATGCGCGCGCTTCGGCCCGCCGGTCATGCCCTTCGCCGCGACGGGCGTCGGGCTGTACTGCGGGTCCCGCTCATACACCACGAGGCTGCCGGAGTTGAACTCATCCGCCTTGAAGCGGTAAGGGCCGCTGCCCACCACCTCCCGCACCTGCTGGAAGGGGTCGGTCCGCGCCAGCCGCTCCGGCATGATGAAGGGGATCGGCGCGCCAAG
>DASQVL010000221.1:0-12526 GCA_035640795.1 Crenalkalicoccus sp.
CTCGGGCGTCAGTGGCGGGACCCCGCCACGGCATGGAGTGCAGGTCTTTTCGGCAAGAACGCTGTCCGCCATTGCCCCCTCCCTCAGACTGCCCACAGAGATGGGGACTCGCGCCCCCAGGAGGAACCGGCGCTGCTGGACGGCCCTCGCTATCCGGCCCGATACGACGGCGCGGGCGGGCCCGATCAGCGGGTGGCCCGCGGGAGGACTCCATGCCGCTGACGGGACTCCCCGCCGAGCCCCTCGTTCGGCTCGGAGCCTTCGCCGGAGTCTTCGTGGTAATGGCCGTCTGGGAGGTCCTGGCGCCCCGCCGCCCCCAGGCCATCGCCAGACGGACGCGCTGGCCCAACAACCTCGGCGTCGTGGTTGTGGACACGCTGGCCGTGCGCGTCCTTTTCCCGGCCGGGGCCGTGGGCGTGGCGATGCTCGCGGAGGCCCAGGGCTGGGGGCTACTGAACGTCCTGCCGGCGCCCGGCTGGGTCGCCGTGCCGGTATCGGTGCTCCTGCTCGATTTTGTCATCTACGGCCAGCACATCGCCTTCCACCACCTGCCGGTGCTCTGGCGGCTGCACCGGATGCACCACGCCGACCTCGAGTTCGACATCACCACCGGCGTGCGCTTCCACCCTGTCGAGATCGTGCTGTCCATGGTCATCAAGGCCGCCATGGTGCTCGCGCTCGGCGCTCCGCCGCTCGCCGCTCTCGTCTTCGAGATGCTCCTGAACGCCACCTCCATGTTCAATCACGGCAATGTCCGCCTGACGAAGCGGGTGGACCAGGTCCTGCGCTGGCTCGTCGTCACCCCGGAGATGCACCGCGTGCACCACTCCGTCCTGCGCCGGGAGACCGACAGCAATTTCGGCTTCAACCTGCCTTGGTGGGACCGCCTGTTCGGCACCTACCGCCCCGAGCCCGAGGCAGGGCATGAGCGGATGGTCATCGGCATCGACCGGTTCCGTGACCCGCGCGAACTGCGGCTCGACCGCATGCTGCTGCAGCCGCTTCGACCTGGTTGACCAGGGACAGCCAGCGCGGGATCGACGGGGCTTCCCCGTCCCCTCCCGCGGCCCCATTCTGCACTGCATGTGCGAGCTGCTCGGCATGAGCGCGAATGTTCCGACGGACATCTGCTTCAGCTTCGCTGGGCTGATGCGCCGGGGCGGCCAAACCGGGCCACATGCCGATGGTTGGGGCATCGCCTTCTACGAGGGCAAGGGCTGCCGCGCCTTCCACGACCCGCGACCGAGTGCCCGGTCGGAGGTCGCCCGCTTCCTGCTCGCCTACCCCATCAAGAGCCGCATCGTCGTCAGCCACATCCGCCGGGCCAATCGCGGCCGCGTGGCCCTGGAGAACACACACCCCTTCGGACGCGAGCTGTGGGGGCGCGCCTGGACCTTCGCGCACAACGGCCAGCTACGCGGCCTCAAGCGCCGCCCGCTCGACCGCTACCGTCCGATCGGCACCACCGACAGCGAGCACGCCTTCTGCTGGATGCTCGACCGGCTGCGCGAGCGGTGGGCGAAGCCGCCGCCCGACCCGACGCTCGAGCGGGCGGTCGGCGAGCTCTGCCGCAGCCTCGGAGAGCTCGGCGTGTTCAACGCGCTGATCAGCGATGGCCGCTCGCTGTTCTGCTTCTGCGGCACACGCCTCGCCTGGCTGACGCGCCGCGCGCCGTTCGGGCCGGCGACCCTCGTGGACGAGGATCTGACCGTGGACTTCGCCGCCGAGACCACGCCGCGAGACGTGGTGAGTGTGGTCGCGACCCGGCCGCTCACCCGCGATGAGGCCTGGACCCAGATGGCGCCCGGCGGCTTCGCGGTGTTCCGGAGCGGGGAACTGACAATGCGTCGGAGAGCAGAGCCCGCGAGCCGGCTCACGACCGTCACCGCGACGGGCGCCTCCGCGCCGGTTCGGACCAGTGGGCGGCAATCCAGTCCAGGATTTCGGGCCAGAGGCGCGCGTGCGCTATCGGGCCAATGAGAGGGCCAAGGTGCTGCAGCACGGCGCCGCGCTCGCCGTGGTCGTAGCGCAGTACGCGCCGTGGCAGGCCCGTCGGCAGGGTGGCGAGGCCGGCAAGCATCGAGGCGGGCGGCACGACGCCTCCCGCCGGGTTGACTACCGCGAGCAGGGGGCTTCGCAGCCGGTGCAGGCCGACACGTCGGCCGCCGCCGACCTCGAGCGTGCCAGCGACAAGGCAGTCCTCGCGGTAGAGCCTCTCCAGGACATCTTCGAAAAGCTGGCCAGGCATCGCAAACTCGTCCAGCGCCCAGCGCTCGACGCGGGCGTGGATGCTGGCCGCGAGGGGCTCGGCGAGGCTCGTGCTGAAATCGGCCCAGCGCTGCAGCACGAAGACCTCCGGAACCGCAGTGGTGCTCAGCAGGGCGGTGAAGGAGCCGGGCACCGGACTGCCGCCGCCCAAGCCACGGAGCACGCGCGCGTGCGGCATGGCCGCCACGGCGCGCGCCAGCGGCCCGCCGCGGTCGGGCCCGAAGGCGAGCGGCGCGTCGATGAGCACCAGGCTCCGGATGCGCTCCGGGTGCAGCGCGGCGAAGATGGCGGCGAAGGTCCCGCCGAGCGAGTGCCCTGTCAGTACGGCCGTGGCCTTGCCCGTCTCGGCAGCGATCGCGTCGAGAGCCGCGGCGGGAAGCCTGTCGGCGTAGTCTGCGAGGCCAAAGCGGTCCTCCGCGGATCCGGGGTCCAGCCATTCGAGAAGGTAGACTTGCAGGCCGCGGCGCAGGCATTGCCGGACCACGCTGACCTCGGGCAGCAGGTCCCAGATGTAGGCGCGCTTGATCGGCGCGGGGACGATCAGCAGCACCGGGCCCGCCTGGTCTCCAGGCTGCTGGTAGGCGCGGAGCCGCGCACCTGGCATTTCGGTAACGGTGCGGGACGGAGCCTCGACCGGACCCAGCCCAGCGGCGTCGAGCCAGCGCCCGGCTCGGCGGCGGGCCTGGTCAAGCAGGGTGTAGGCGCTGGGTACGAGCATCAGGCCTCAGCCGAGGGTGCGGCGCAGCCAGCGGGCTGGAGGACCTGCCGGTCCGCGGAAGTGGGAAGCGGCAGGAGAGATTCCGATTGCGACCGAGCTCGGTCCGGACGCGCACGACGTCGCCCGCCGCGCCAGTCCAGAGCAGATCGCCATAGGGCGGCATCGCCCGGAGGCGTGAATCTGCTCTGCAAGCAACGAGATGGAGCATTTGCCGTGAATGCATGTGAACGGAAGATGCTCTAGAAATCCGTCTTGAAGCCGAAGGAGATTGGGGACACCGCGCCGGTCGTCGCACCCGGACAATGCGAGGACACGCGAAGCGGGACGCCGCCCATCGTGGCAATCGCGAGCGAGACGGTGCAATCCGCTGCGTCGTACCAGTGACCAGCCGTGGTGCCGCTGCCCGGTATCGGGCCTGCGGTGCTCAGACCGAGCCCGATCTGCAGCGGCACGCCAATGACGGGCAGCATCAGGTCCGTCGACAGGGTCGCTCCTGCGCGCATCGCCAGGGCCGGTGACGACGGCGCCCCGGCGATGTTACCGACGCCGAGCCGGTCACCTACGCTGCCTTCGGCACCGAGCCGCAGGCCGAAGGGCAGGGAAAGCGATAGCGCTTGCCCAAGGGCGACGCCGATGCCGGGCGAAATGGCAGACTCCTCGCGATGTACCGCAGCCGGTGCCGAGCCCGTCAGTGTCGGCTTCATCTCCCAATCGAACCCGACCGTCCTCACCAGCGGCAGACGGACGCCGGCCGCGATGTTGATGCCGCGCAGCGCCTGGTCAGGATCGGTGACGCCCGACGGCACCTCACCTCGCAGCCACGCATCCCCGCCCGGTGTTTGCAAGGACAGGTGAAGAGGGTCGGCAGAAGCCGCCAATGCAGGTGGCAGATCCCCTGCCGTCCGCGGATCGGGGATCGTGTCGAACAGCAATGGCTCTGCGCCGCCCTGGCCTGACACGGCGGCAAGGCCAAGAGCGACCACGACGCTCACGGCGGCCGGCCGCGTTCGCCGCGTCCGAGAGTGCGACATCGTAGCTTCATACATCTCTGCATGTCATCCGCGATGTTGACGGATCGCACTATCGAGCGAATGGCCGCCTGCCAACCCGCAGGGCCATGGGTGCCGTGCGGTTCGTCATTCGGTGTTGCGGGCGTGCCAAGAGTCCGGTCGGTGGCATTGTCGGATCGGGCGGCTCGTGGCCGGGATCGTCCCGGCGCCGAGAGGCAGCGTCTCAAGAAGCTCGAGCCAGACCCGGAGGCGCTGCTCCGGCTGCTCGAGCGCTGGCGCGGCGAGCCGCGAAGGTCGGGCGCATGGCCGTAGCGTTCGAGGCCGGTCGCGGCGGCTTCTGGCTGGCGCGCTGGCTTCGGGCGCGCGGCGTCGAGGCGGAGGTGATCCACCCAATAAGCGTCGCCGTCTCGCGCGAACGCCGACGCGCGAAGACCGACCGACTGGACACCGAGCTGCTCAAGCGCGCAGGCCCCGGGGCTGCGAAGCCCTGCTTACAGGTGAGGGCAACAAGCGGAGTGTCTGCTTCGCCGTGGCGGCCCACTCTCCGCGCCGGGGCCATCGGACACGCCGTCATCCGCGGGCCCAGGATCGCAACGGCATGGGCGGAGGACTCCATCATGGCCAGGGAACAGGACAACAAGACCATCGTAGGCCGGTGGTTCAAGGAGTTCTGGGGCAACCCGTGGAACCCCGGCATCGTCGACGAGCTCGCCACGCCCGACATGCTCTTGCAGTACTCGCTCCATGCGCCGCGCCGCGGTCGGGAAGACGTCAAGAGTTTCATGACCGGTTTCCGCGAAGCATTCCCAGATCTCTGTTTCGAGGGCGTCGCGGACCTGATCGCCGAGGTGGATTTCGTAGTCGGCCGCTGGAAAGGCGGTGGCACGCATACCGGTCCCACCTTCAGCGACTTCCTCCTCGGATCCCTCCCAGCGGCGTCCGGTCGGAAGATGCACTTCACCGGCACGACCGTGCTCCGCGTCGAAAACGGCAAGATCGCGGAGGAAGTCGGCCTGGACGATGGGGTGACCGCCTTGCAGCAGCTCGGCCTCATCCGCGCAGCCTGATCGAAGGCCGCGGCCGAGGCTGGGTCCATCGGCGACAGCTAGCGGGGTGTGGAGCGGGCGGGAGAGATGTGTTCGGTCCGGTCCGCCCGCCGTGCGATGGAGTTGCACGCAGGTCGGCCGCGCCGAATCACCTCGGTCCCGACTGAACTTCGCGTCTGACCTCAGCGGTGCGCGCCCACGCCGACCTGGCGGCACATGCTCAGCAACAGGCAGCGGGAGCAATGCGGCCGCTCCCCGGTGCAGATGTGCTTACCGAAGGGGACCAGCCGCTCGTTGATCTCCACCCGATAGCGCTCTGGCACCACCGTCTCCAGCGCGGACCGCGTGCGCTCGGGCATGGACGCGGCCACGATCCCCCAGCGGTTGGTGATGCGGTGGACGTGGATGTCCACCGCTATGAGCGGTCGTCCGAGCGCGACGCCGAGGGCGAGTGCGGCGATCTTCGGACCGACGCCCCGGAAGTTCATCAGGCCCTCGGGCGTATCCGGCACCACGCCGTGGAGTTCGTTCGCGATGCGTCGCGACAGGGCGAGGAGGTCGCGCGCCTTCGGTTCGGGGAAGGTGACGCCATGCAGAAGACGCACGAGTGTCGGCTCGTCCAGCGACGCCATCGCCTGGGGCGTGCGCACCGCGGCGAAGAGGCGCAGGCAGACGGGAACCGTCGTCTCGTCGCGGGTGCGTGCGGAGATGAGGCTGGCCACCAGCTGTTCGAAAAGGCTGCCGTAGCCGCGGTCGCGTAGCTCGAACATTGCGGCCTTGGGTAGGCCTGCGACGGCGGAGCGCAGCCGGCGAAACGCCTCGTCGAAGTCGAAGGGTTCCTTTTGCGAGGGCAACGCGGTTTGTGCTGCGTCTGGCATGGGGGATGAACGTCAGTCGGGCACGGCGGATCAAGCACAGCACAGAGGATTCGTCCGTCGGTTCCCACCGCTGCTCAAGTCGGTCTTTCCCCGAACTGTCTCCGTAATATCGGCACCGCGCTGAGCCGCAGGCTTCCATGGTTTCGGCGTTGTAATCGTGCGCCCCCGCCGGTCGGGCCTGGCAACCAACTTCATTCCTCGCACGATGACCGGAGCCCAGCAGCGCTGCGCCTTCGCTCCTGCGCGCGGGTCAACTCAGGGGCGGGCGCGGGTTGGTGAGCCACACTCAGGTGAGATCGGGTGTACGCTACGGGGTGCAGCGACATCCCGATTGCGGGGCGTCGGCCGCATCGCGTCTCGCCGCACGGATATGGAGGCGGCCCATGAAGATACTTTCGGATTTCCGCAGGCGGTCGGTTCCGGTCCTGTTGGCCCAGGCCATCAGCCTGGCGATCATGTGGGCGTCGCCGGGCTGGTCACAGGACTATCCGAGCCGCCCGGTGCAGCTCGTGGTCGCCTATCCCCCGGGCGGCACAGGCGACATCATTGCAGGCCTGCTCGCGGGCCCGCTGGGGAGCGCGCTCGGTCAGCCGGTCAGGGTCGAGAACCGCGCCGGCGCGGGCGGTGCCGAGGGCGCCAGAAGCGTGGCGCGGGCGGCACCGGACGGCTACACGCTCCTCCTCGGCCAGACCGCGGAGATCGCGGTCGCCCCGCTCCTCGGCGCGGTCGGCTACGATCCGCAACGGGACTTCCAGCCGATCGCCCTGGTGGCGCGCATCCCGGTGGCCCTGGTCACGCAGGCGGCAGCGCCGTACTCCTCGGTTGGCGACGTGCTGCGGGCAGCGCGCGCGTCGCGGCGCGGCCTGTTGTTCGCCTCTGCCGGCCCGGGGACGAGCGGGCACCTGGCCGGCGAGCTGCTCCGCATGCGCAGCCAGGGCCGGCTCATCCATGTGCCTTCCGAGGGCGCGGGGCCGGCCTTGAGCGAGCTGCTCGAGGGGCGCGTTGATTTCTTCTTCGCCCCCCTGCCTGTGGCAATGCCTGAAGTGCGGTCGGGCCGGCTGAAGATCCTGGCGCTGTCCTCGGCACGGCGCGCATTGGCGCTGCCGAACGTGCCGACGATCGCCGAGGAGACGGGCATCCGGGGCTTCGATATCAGCGCGTGGGCGGGCATTTTCGCGCCCCGCGGCACACCGCGGGAGATCGCGGTGCGGCTCAATCGAGACATCAACCAGGTTCTGCCGCAACCGGAGGTGAGAGAGCGCCTCGTGGCCGATGGTGCCGAGCTCACGCCGATGTCGATGGCGCAGTTCGGCGACTTCGTTCGGTCGGAGATCGCCCGGAATGCGGATCTCCTCCGCGAGCAGTTCTGCATGTCAGACATCCGAAGCTGGTGGGGATGCTTCGGACCCGGCGTGCCGCCGTGAGACCGGAGTGCTTGGTTCTTGCGGTGAAGGCGGCGCCTGCTGAACCGACGAGCTCAGCGGACCGGCCCCGGCGAGAGACTGACCTCGCCACCGTTCTTTACCGTGTCGCTGTCACGCGCGAGTGCGCTTGACCAGACAGAGAACAGGAATTCCGGGTACCCGACCAGACTTCGTCGGTTGAGCACGGCTGCAGAAGGAGCCCCAAAATGAGGCTGCTCGCGGTTCACCCCAGCGCCCTCATGTACACGCGCGTCTTCCTGCGCCTCGAACCGCTGGGGCTGGAACTGGTCGCCGCCGCGGCCCGGGAGGCGGGGCACGAGGTGCGGATCGTCGATCTCCAGGTCGAGACGCACCGAGACTACTTCCGCATGCTCGATCGCTGGCGCCCCGACGCTGTCTGCTTCTCTGGCAACTACCTGGCAAACCTGCCCGAGATTGTCGACCTCGCCAAGGCAACGAAAGCCCGCCTGCCTTCCTGCTTCGTCTTCGTCGGCGGGCACAGCGTCTCCTTCATCGCGCAACACATTCTCGCCCAAAGCGACGGCGCCATCGACTGCGTGCTGCGGGGCGAAGGCGAAGCATCTGTCGCAATCTTGCTTGACGCCGTGCGCGACGGTGAGGTCGAGCATGTTCCGGGGGCCGTCACCGCCTACAAGCAGGGACCGCCGCCCCGTTTTGTCGAAAGCCTCGACACCCTACGCCCCGCCCGCGACCTTCTCCGGCACCGGCGACGGTACTTCATCGGTACCCTCGACCCTTGTGCCTCGGTCGAGTTTGCGCGTGGTTGTCCTTGGGACTGCACGTTCTGCAGTGCTTGGACCTTCTATGGCCGCAGCTACCGTACCGTCAGCCCCGAAGTCGTTGCTGATGAGATCGCCCGCCTGCGCGAGCCGGGTATATTCATCGTCGACGACGTGGCTTTCATCCATGGCCGGCACGGCATGGAAATCGGTGAGGCGCTCGCCCGAAAGAACCTGCACAAGGAGTACTACCTGGAGACCCGCGGCGACGTCCTGCTGCGCAACAAGGAGGTCTTCAGATTCTGGCGCGACCTCGGACTCCAGTACATGTTCATTGGCCTGGAGGCGATCGATGCAGAGGGGTTGGCCCGATATCGCAAACGCATCTCGCTCGACCGGAACTTTGAAGCGCTGGAGTTTGCGCGCTCCCTCGGAATCACGGTTGCGATCAATCTCATCGCCGATCCCGCCTGGGATCGCGCACGCTTTGAAACCGTCCGGCAGTGGTGCCTCGAGGTGCCGGAGGTCGTGAACCTCAGCGTCAATACGCCGTATCCAGGGACAGAAACCTGGCACCGAGAGGCGCCGCGACTGGTAAGCCGGGACTACCGCCTGTTCGATATCCAGCACGCTGTTCTTCCGACGACTCTGCCTCTGGCGGAATTCTACTCCGAACTGGTGAAGACCCAGCAGGTGCTGAATCGCAAGCATCTGGGCTGGGCGGCGCTCAGGGCCACCGCCGGTGTTTCTGTCCGGCTGCTGATGCGGGGGCAGACAAACTTCCTGCGTATGCTCTGGAATTTCAACTCCGTCTTCAACCCCGCCCTCCAACTCGCTGATCATTGCCGGCCGGTCCAATACGAGCTCCCGCCGCCACCCAATCCTGCCGTCGGCAAGGTCCGCCCGCGCGACCTCTACGTGCATTCTGCGGTCGGCCGACGGGGACGGGCCATCGACGACGCGACCGAGAGTTTCGTCGAGGCGACCCGAATGGGAGATTGAGGGCCGATTGAGGCGAGGTGGCCGCCTTGATACCCGGTGCGACGGCTTGCACTCGGACGGCCGATGCTGAGGGACGATGCCCTTTCCTGGTAGAGGCTGGAGTCATGCGTAAAGCCTCACGAGTGACGATACCCTACAGAGCGGCAGTGCCTGCTCTGCGGGGTTCCAGACACTTCGCCGAGCATCGCGACGGTTTGAAACAACTTTGCGGAGAGTGACGCCGATGCGCGGATGACCGGGCGCGGGCTGCGCGCGTTTCCTGGCTCGCCTTTTCACTGATGCGGGCACGCGTGAACCGGATTAAGCAAGAACATTGGGAGGAGCGGTAAGATGAGCACGCAACGGGACGACGATCCGGTCGAGACGCGCGAATGGATCGAGAGCCTCGACGGCGTGATCGAGGTGGAGGGCCAGGACCGCGCGGCCTTCCTGCTCGACGAGCTGCTTGGCCGTGCGCGGCGGCGCGGAACGCCGGTGCCCTACTCGGCGAGCACGCCCTACCTGAACACCATCCCGCCGGAGCGCGAAGCGCGCCACCCCGGCGACCGCGCCATCGAGCAGCGCATCCGCTCCTACATCCGCTGGAACGCGCTGGCCATCGTGCTGCGCGCCAACAAGGAGAGCTCGGAGCTCGGTGGCCACATCGCCAGCTTCCAGTCGGCGGCGACACTCTACGACGTCGGCTTCCAGCACTTCTGGCACGCGCCGACCGAGACGCATGGCGGCGACCTGGTCTTCATCCAGGGCCACTCCTCGCCCGGCATCTACGCGCGCTCCTTCGTGGAGGGGCGGCTCTCCGAGGAGCAGCTGCTGAACTTCCGGCAAGAGGTGGACGGCAAGGGCCTCTCCTCCTACCCGCATCCCTGGCTGATGCCGGACTTCTGGCAGTTCCCGACCGTCTCGATGGGCCTCGGCCCGCTGATGGCGATCTACCAGGCGCGCTTCCTGAAGTACCTGCAGGGCCGCGGCCTGGCGCAGACCGAGGGACGCAAGGTCTGGTGCTTTCTGGGCGACGGCGAGACCGATGAGCCGGAGTCCTTGGGCGCCATCTCGCTCGGCGGACGCGAGCGGCTGGACAACCTGATCTTCGTCATCAACTGCAACCTGCAGCGGCTGGACGGGCCGGTGCGCGGCAATGGCAAGATCATCCAGGAGCTGGAGGGGATCTTTCGTGGCGCCGGCTGGAACGTCATCAAGGTCATCTGGGGCTCGGGCTGGGACGCGCTGATCGCGCGGGACACCACCGGCATCCTCCTCAAGCGCATGGAGGAGGCGGTGGATGGCGAGTACCAGGACTTCAAGTCCAAGAACGGCGCCTATGTGCGCGAGCACTTCTTCGGCAAGTACCCCGAGCTGAAGGCCATGGTCGCCGACATGACCGACGACCAGATCTGGGCGCTGACGCGTGGCGGGCACGACCCGCAGAAGGTCTACGCGGCCTACCATGCCGCCGTGCACCACCAGGGCCAGCCCACGGTCATCCTCGCCAAGACCGTCAAGGGCTACGGCATGGGCGAGGCCGGCGAGGGGCAGAACATCACCCACCAGCAGAAGAAGATGGGCGAAACCCATCTGAGGGAGTTCCGCGACCGCTTCGACCTGCCGCTCACCGACGAGCAGCTCAAGGAGATTCCCTTCCTGCGCTTCGAGGAGGGGAGCCGCGAGCTGGAGTACCTGCGCGAGCGCCGCCGGGCGCTGGGTGGCTACCTGCCGGCGCGGCGCCGGCGCGCCTCGCAGGTGCTGCAGGTGCCGCCGCTCTCGGCCTTCGACGCGCAGCTCAAGGGCACCGAGGGGCGCGAGATCTCCACCACCATGGCCTTCGTGCGCATCCTGAACACGCTGCTGCGCGACAAGGCCATCGGCAGGCGGGTGGTGCCCATCGTGCCGGACGAGAGCCGGACCTTCGGCATGGAGGGCATGTTCCGCCAGTTCGGCATCTTCAGCCAGGTGGGCCAGCTCTACCGGCCGGAAGACGCGAACCAGCTCATGTTCTACAAGGAGGACAAGAGCGGGCAGATCCTGCAGGAGGGGATCAACGAGCCCGGCGCCATGTCCTCCTGGATCGCGGCGGCGACCTCCTACAGCAACTCCGACCAGCCGATGATCCCCTTCTACATCTACTACTCCATGTTCGGCTTCCAGCGTGTCGGCGACCTGGCCTGGGCAGCGGGCGACATGCGCGCCCGCGGCTTCCTGATCGGCGGCACCGCGGGCCGCACCACGCTGAACGGTGAGGGGCTGCAGCACGAGGACGGGCACAGCCATGTCTTCTCTTCCGTCATCCCGAACTGCGTCTCCTACGACCCGACCTTCTCCTACGAGGTGGCCGTGATCGTGCAGGACGGCCTGCGCCGCATGGTCGCGGAGCAGGAGGACGTCTTCTACTACATCACCGTGATGAACGAGAATTACGGGCACCCGCCGATGCCGGAGGGCGCGGCAGAGGGCATCGTCAAGGGCATGTACCTCTTCCGCTCGGCCGACGGGACCGGCCCACGGGTGCAGCTCCTCGGCTCCGGCACCATCCTGCGCGAGGTGATCGCCGGCGCCGAGCTGCTGGAGCGCGATTTCGGCGTCAAGGCCGACATCTGGAGCGCGACGAGCTTCACCGAGCTGGCGCGCGACGCGCAGGCGGTGGAGCGCTGGAACCTGCTGCACCCGCGGGAAGAGCCGCGCGTGAGCCACCTCGAATACTGCCTGCGCGGGCGGGAGGGGCCGGTTGTGGCCTCCACCGACTACGTCCGCATGTTCGCCGAGCAGATCCGACCCTATGTGCCGGCGCGCTACCGCGTGCTCGGCACAGATGGCTTCGGCCGCTCCGACTATCGCCGCAGGTTGCGCCACTTCTTCGAGGTGGACCGGCACTGGGTGGCGCTGGCCGCGCTGGACAGCCTGGCACGCGACCAGAAGCTGCCGCGGGCGAAGGTAGCGGAGGCCATCGGCAAGTACGGCATCGATCCGGAGAAGCCCAACCCCACCAGGGTCTGAGCCGCCCGGCCGAGGAAGGGGCGGGCGGATGGCACCGCCGCCGGCCGCCCGAGATTTGAGTCGGACCGCAAGATGCAAGCCGCGCGCAGCTGCGCAATCCCCGGAGGGACGTCAGAATGCTGGCGATCAACGAGATCAAGGTCCCGGACATCGGCGACTTCAAGGACGTGCCGATCATCGAGGTCCATGTCGGGCCCGGCTCCAGGGTCGCGGTGGACGACCCGCTGATCACCCTGGAGTCCGACAAGGCGACCATGGACGTGCCCGCCACCCAGGCCGGCACGGTGGAGGATGTGCTGGTCAAGACCGGCGACCGGGTCAGTGAGGGCGCGCCGATCCTGCGCCTGCGCGCCGAGGAGGCGGCGGGAGAAGCGCCGGTGACCCCGCCGCCCTCGGTCATCGCGCAGCAGGAGCCGGCGCCGCAGCCGCGCCCGGCCGCGCCGCCGCCCCCC
>DASQVL010000222.1:0-7393 GCA_035640795.1 Crenalkalicoccus sp.
GGATGCGCCATCGGCAGGCGATGCGGGGCGAGGCACGGCATCAGGCGCGGCGGGCAATGACGGCGATGGGCCCGCCGCCATCCGGCCCCTGGTGCTCCGCCCCGCCGGAGACGAAGAGTTCCGTCCGTCCGACCGCGGCGGCGATGACGCCGCCGACCAGGGCGCGCGCGTGGCGAGTCGCGTTGATGTCGCTGTCGTCCAGCATGATGTGGCGGGCGCCGCGGATCCGCCCGTCCGAGGAGGGCTCCGCCTTCGCCAGCACGGCAAGGGCGCGCCCGGCCTGGTCCGGGCTGAGCTGGCCGCCCTGCGTCTCCAGCCCGGCGGCGGCGAGGGCCTGCTGCACGGCGACGAGGTCGATGCCGTCCCGCATCACCGCATGGGCGATGCGGAGCGGCCCGGCCCAGTCTTCGGCATTGCCGAGCACGATCACCTCGCAGCGCGTGAGCTCGACCCCGGCGGAGGCGCTGGCGCGACCCGACCACAGCGAGACGTCCCTCCCGATCACGGCGTCGGACAGCCGCGCCTCCGCGAGCTCCCCCAATGCCAGCGCGACGCCGAGCGCCGAGGCGCCGCGCGACAGGCCCATCGAGGCGTAGGTCTCGTGGGACGCGACCGTCGCACCCCGGGACGCCGCCTCGGCCATGCGCTCGCTGGTCAGCAACGGGCATTTCACCTGGACGTAATGCACCTGGTCCGGGCCGGCGAGCCCGGCCTCCGCCATGGCGGCCCGCACCGCCACCGCGGTCGCGCGAAGCTGCGGCATGCGTCCGATCGCCTCCGGCGGCAGCTCCGGCGTCACCGCGGCGCCGATGGCGAGCGCGCCGCCCGCCGCCGCCGGCCCGGCCGCCGCACGCACCGCAAGCACCAGGAAATGCGGCGCGAGCCCGCCTTCCGTCCCGCCGGACATGACCAGCGCGATGCGCCCGGCCCGCTCCGCCCCGATGCGGGCGGCGAGCATGCCGGTGAGGGCGGCGACGGCATAGGCGCGGGTGAAATCGTTCACGCAGCCATTGCCCTCGGTCTTGCCGAGGATCGCCACCACCTCCGCCGGATCGAGCGCGCCCGTGGCGAACAGCGCCTCGATCGCCGACACGTCGCCGGGATGACGCATCGGCACGCGATGCACCGCCGCCTCCCGCACCTCGCCCATGCGCGCGCCCCCTGAGCCTGTCGCGGAGCATAGGGCGGAACGGCGGCGGCGGAAGCAGCCGCACGGCTCGCACGCGGGCGTGACCGCTCACGGGCCGGGCCGCCGCCATGCTAGGCTCACCGCATCATCGGGGAACCCGCCATGGCCACCGCTTCCGAGCCCGAGCGCAAGGGGCGCCGCATCCTGCTGCTGACCGGCGCGTCCCGCGGCATCGGCCATGCGACGGTGAAGCTGTTCTCCGCCGCCGGCTGGCGCGTCATCACCGTCTCCCGCCACCCTTTCCCGGAGCAGTGTCCCTGGGAGATGGGGCCGGAGGACCACATCCAGGTGGACCTCTCGGACCTGGACGCCACCATGGGCGCCATCACCGAGATCAAGCAGCGTCTGGCGGTCGAGGGCGAGCGGCTGGACGCGCTGGTGAACAACGCCGCCATTTCCCCGAAAGGCGAGGGCGGCAGCCGGATGGGCACGCTGGATACCTGCTACGAGGACTGGCGCTGGGTGTTCCAGGTGAACTTCTTCGCGCCCATCATGCTGGCGCGCGGCCTGGTGGATGAGCTCAGGCGGACGCGGGGCTCGGTGGTGAACGTCACCTCCATCGCCGGCAGCCGGGTGCATCCCTTCGCCGGGGCGGCCTACGCCACCTCCAAGGCGGCGCTCGCCGCGCTGACGCGGGAGATGGCGCATGATTTCGGGCCGCTGGGCGTACGGGTGAACGCCATCTCGCCCGGGGAGATCGACACCTCCATCCTTTCTCCGGGCACCGAGAAGATCGTGCAGGAGCACATCCCGCTCGGCCGCCTCGGCGCGCCGACCGAAGTGGCGCGGGCGATCTACTTCCTGTGCACCGAGGCCTCCTCCTACGTGAACGGCGCGGAACTGCACATCAATGGCGGGCAGCACGTGTGATACCGGGCTCATGAAGTGCTGACGCACTTCATGCCTCAAGCGCCGGCGCGGCCGCCCGCGATCGGCCTGAGCGTGCACACCGCTGGCGGGCATGCCGGGCGTGAATCGCTGGCTTGAGCGTGACCTCAGCCAAGGGCCACGATGTCGATCAGCTGCGGGACGCCGGCGACCTCCCGCCCGGGCAGGCGGCGCGTCGCGACCTTCGGCGCGTAGCCCTGCGCCACGCCGAGGTCGAAGGCGTCGGCCGCCGCCAGCATGCGCGTGCCCTCCGCCTTGTTGTGCTTCTCGAGCTTGGCGGCAAGGTTCACCGGATCGCCGATGACGGTGTATTCCAGCCGCTGCTCCACGCCGACCGCGCCGAACAGCACCTCGCCCGCCGCGATGGCGGCGCCCATCTCGAGCCGCGGCGCGCCGCCGCGGGTCGCGTTCCACTCCGCCATGGCCACCGCCACCGCCTCGGCCGCGCGCAGCGCGTCGGCGGCGTAGCTCGCACTGGGCTGCACCGCGCCGAAGCTCGCCAGCACGCCATCGCCCAGATACTTGTCCACGCTGCCGCCATGCGCGCGCACCGCGGCCACCACGCAGCGCTGGTATTCGGAGAGCAGGGAGAGCATCTCCGCCGGTGGCAGCTCCTGCGCCATGCGCGTGAAGCCGCGCAGGTCGGTGATCAGGATCGCCGCCCGGCGGCGCTCGGCCATGCCGGCCGTCACGCCGTCCTTGCTGTCGCGGATGCGCTCCGCCACTTCCGGCGCGAAGAAGCGGGAGAGCTCGCCGGCCGCCAGCTGCTCCCGCGCCGCATCCTCCAGCAGGCGACGGCCGCGCTGCACGACCAGGGCGAGCAGCAGCGTCACCATCGCCATGGTCACCACCTTGTCGAACTCCGCCCCGATCAGGATGGCGGGCGAGGTGACGTAGGTGAGGAAGCTGCGCGTGACCTGCGCCGGCGGGTGCTGCGCCAGCAGCGCGCAGCCGACCAGGACGGTGTAGGCGGCGATGGCGGCGGCCCCCGCCAGCAGCACGTAGCGCGCCTCGAAGCGCAGCGCGCGCAGCGCGATCAGGATGTAGACATACATCAGGGTAGGCGCTTTCAGCACCACCGCCGTCGGCGCCATGTACTGCAGGTGGAAGCTCCAGATCAGCGCCATCAGCACCGCCATGTCCACGATGACGGAGGCGGTGAGGACGAGCGGCGTCAGCCGCCGCTTGAGCGCGAGCCAGAGCCGGACGCCGGTGAACCCCGCATAGAGGGCGAGGGCGATCGGCACCGGCTCGATCTCCATCGGTGGCGGGTTGGCGGCGCGGGAGATGGCGTAGAGCACGGCGAAGGTGGCGATGGCGACGACCTGCAGCAGGCCGATCAGGATCTCCGCCGTCTCCTGCTCGCCCTGCACCAGGGCGGCGACACGCGGCGTCGGCGCGCCCATGTGCGCGGCACCCAGCAGCCCGCCGATCGCCGCCGCGGCCCGGCGCCAGGGCAGCGCCGCGCCGGGCCGGACCGCGACCGGCAGGGCGGCGCTCACAGATAGGCTGTCCGGACGTCCACGCTCGACCGCTGGCCCAGGCTGTCCCATGCGCGTTCCAGCCATTCCTCAGCCCCCCGACGCCCAGCCTCCTTCAGGTAGAGCAGGAAGTCCCGGTCGGCGTTCAGCTTAGAGCCTACCCCGAGCGGGGTCATCACCGCATCGGCGGCGATGGCATGGATGAACATGCGCTTCAGCTGCCGCCCGTTCACCTGGCCGGAATCGATCAGCGAGGTGACGAACTCGATCGCTCGCATCTCCCGCATCAGGGAGGAGTTGAAGCTGATCTCGTTCACCCGGTTCATGATGTCGCGCGCCGTGCGCGGCACTTCCGGCCGCATGATCGGGTTGATGTGGACGATGACGACGTCCTGGCTACCGCAATTGTAGATCAGCGGGAAGATCGCCGGGTTGCCCATGTAGCCGCCGTCCCAGTAGGCCTCGTCGCCGATCTCGACGGCCTGGAACAGGAAGGGCAGGCAGGCGGAGGCGAGCACCGCCTCGGCGCAGAGCTCCGTCCGGTCGAACACCTTGACGCGGCCGGTGCGGACATTGGTCGCCGAGAGGAAGAGGCGGACCGGCGCCTCGGCCTCGCGCAGCGTCTGGAAGTCCACCACCTGGTTCAGTATGTCGCGCAGCGGGTTCAGGTTCAGCGGGTTGAACTCGTAGGGGCTGAACAGCCGGGTCGCCAGGTCGAAGGCGAGGAAGGCGGGCGACCAGGGCAGGCCCCAATTCGCCTGGAACTTGTCGATCCAGCTCGGCTGCAGCGGGCTGAAGGCGGCGGCCTGGCTGATCTTGCCCCAGAAACGGTCGAGCGCGGCGCGCGCCCCCGGCCGGCCGCCGGCCGTCATGCCATAGGCGAAGACGGCCGCGTTCATGGCGCCGGCCGAGGTGGCGCTGATGCCCTCCAGCGCCAGCCGCTCCTCCTCGAGCAGCCGGTCCAGCACGCCCCAGGTGAAGGCGCCGTGCGAGCCGCCGCCCTGCAGGGCGAGGTTCACGGTCTTCACCTGCGGCGCCGTGACGATGGCGGGCGCCGCGGCGGCGGCCGGTTCGATGGTGACGTCCATCTTCCGTTTCCTCAATGGGCGGTCCAGCCGCCATCCACCGGCAGCGCGACCCCGGTGATCGAGGCGGCGGCCGGCGAGCACAGGAATACCGCGGTGGCCGCGATCTCCTCCACCGTGGCGAAGCGCCGGTTCGGCCGCTCGGCCAGGAAGACCCGGCCGATCACCCCGCGCTCGGAGAGGTCGTGCGCCGGGCGATGATGCTCTCCATCGGACGATCCCCTCTGCTGGCGCGCGCCGCGCCGGGTGATTGCCCCTGATTCGGAAGACCCCGTGCCGCCGTTACGCGGGGCCCGCATGTCGGCCGGGCATGGCCGGGATTGCCAGACGGCATGACGCCGCGCTGCTATGCTGGCAAGGCGTGGCCGGTGCCGGGGGCCCCGGCTGGAGAGCTGCGATGGAGCTGCACGAGATCCGCTACTTCCTGGCGGTGTGCGAGACCTTGAACTTCACCCGCGCCGCGGAGCGCTGCAACGTGACTCAGCCGGCGCTGACGCGTGCCATCCAGAAGCTGGAAGCGGAGCTGGGCGGGCTGCTCTTTTCGCGCGAGCGCGGCGGCACGCGGCTGACCGAGCTGGGGCGGCTGATGCAGCCGCATCTTGAGGAGGTGCTGGAGGGCACGGTCTCCGCCAAGGATCGGGCGCGGCGCTTCCTGCGCCTGGAAAGCGCGCCGCTCACCCTGGGCGTGATGTGCACCATCGGGCCGTTGCATTTCGTCGGGCTGCTCAACCGGTTCCGCGTGGACAATCCCGGCATCGAGCTCACCCTGACCGAGTCGGTGCCGACGCGGCTGGCGGAAGGCCTGCTCGCCGGCGATCTCGATGTCGCCATCATGGCGAGCCCGGGCGGCTTCGACGAGCGGCTGCGCAGCGAGCCACTCTACGCGGAGCGTTTCGTCATCGCCTGCTCGGTCGGCCACCGCTTCGCGCGCACGAACGGCATCGCCCTGCGGGAGCTGGATGGCGAGACCTACCTGAACCGCATCAATTGCGAGTTCCGCGACCTGCTGCGCGAGCGCTGCGAGGATTGCGGCGCCAGGCTGATGCGCGCCCATCGCAGCGAGCGCGAGGACTGGATCCAGTCCATGGTCGCCGCCGGCATGGGCATCTGCTTCATCCCGGAATTCTCGGTGACCGTGCCGGGCGTGGTGACGCGGCCGGTGCGGGAGCCGGAGACGGTGCGCACCGTCTCCCTGGTGACCGTCGCGGGGCGGCGCTGGTCGCCGCCGCTCGCCCGCTTCGTGCAGACGGTGCACGCCTATCGCTGGCCGGAAGCCCAGGCCGCGGCCGAGGCGGAGGAGGCCGAGGCGTGACGCCGGACGGACGCCTGCGCTGGGGGCTGGTCGGGCTCGGCTCGCTCGCGGCAAACGGCATCATGCCGGCGGTCGCGCGCTCCGCCCACGCCATGGTCACCGCCTGCGCCTCGCGCGACCTCGCCTCGGCCGAGGCGTTCGCCGCCCGGTTCGGCATCCCGCGCGCGCATGCGGATGCCGGGGCGCTGGCGCGCGACCCGGCGGTGGATGCGGTCTTCGTGATGACGCCGAACGCGCTGCACGCCGCGCCGGTGCTGGCCGCCGCTGCCGCCGGCAAGCCGGTGCTGTGCGAGAAGCCGCTGGCGCTGGCCGAAGCGGAGGCCGAGGCGATGCTCGCCGCCTGCACCCGCGCGGGCGTGATGCTCCGCCTCGGCCTGCATCTCCGCTTCGAGCGCTTCTTCGACCGCATCGGGGCGCTCCTGCGGGAGGGCGCGATCGGCGGCGTCCGGTCACTCGCCATCGAGCGCGCCGCGCCGATGGCGGAGCGCAGGGCGTGGCGGGAGGACGCGGCGCGGGGCGGCAGCATCCTCTACGATGTTGGCGTGCACCTGGTGGACCTGGTGCCGCGGCTGCTCGGCCAGCCCGTCGTGGGGCTCGCCGCCATGGCCTCGCCCCCGCCGGGGAGCGGCCGCGGCGCCGACACCATGACGCTGCTGCTGCGCATGGCGGATGATGCCCAGGCGACGATGCGCATCACGCGGGAGGCGCCCTCCGCCGGCAATGCGCTGCAGGCCTTCGGCACGGGCGGCCATCTCTCGACCGGGCCGCTGCGCTGGGCGGAGCGCTACACGCTGCGCATCGCGACGCCGGCGGGGGAGCGGGAGGAGAGTGCGGCGCCCTGCGACCTCTACCGCGACGAGATGGACGCCTTCGCCCTCGACCTCGCCGATGGCGGCACGCGGCTCGGCACGGGAGAGGACGGGCTGCGCCTGGTGCGCGTGGCGGAGGCGGCGGAGCGCGCGGCGCGGGAGGGCCGCTTCGTCGCTATGCCGCGCTGAGCGTGCCGTCCCGCATCGCCCGCAGCAGCGCCGCCTTCAGCGAGGCGACGTGCTCGCGCATCAGGGCCTCGGCCCGAGCGCCCTGGCCGGCCAGCACGGCCTCCTCGATGCGGTGGTGGTCGTCATGCGAGCGGCGGAGCTGCGCCGCGCTGAACACCCACATGCGCCGCGTCGAGGCGGGCGGCGTGCTCTGGCACTGGCGGACCATGCCGGCGAGGCGGGGATTGCCGCTCGCCGCCAGGATCGCTTCGTGGAAGGCGCTGTTGGCATCGCGGAAGGCGGCGAGGTCGGCCGGTTCCAACGTGCCCCGCGCGACCACCGCGTCACCCGCGGCGAGGGCGCGGGCCAGCGCCGCGCGCATCGCCGGGTCCGGTCCGCGCTCGGCCGCGAGGCGTGCGGCGACGCCTTCCAGCGCCGCGCGGATCTCGAAGGCGTCCAGC
>DASQVL010000223.1:0-6577 GCA_035640795.1 Crenalkalicoccus sp.
CGGCTCGCGGCACCTGCGCTACCCGAAGGCTTCCGCCCGCGCGGCGCCGCCCATCCGGCCTGAGCGGCACGTGCCGCACTCCATCAGCACCGTTCGCCGCCGCCTCACCATCGGTCTCATCCGAGCCCTGCCGCGATGTCCCTGCTGCCTGCAGACATACATCCGCGCAACGATGTTATGACACAGTAAGACTAGTGCCTTCGCTCCAATATCGGGTGCAGAGTATTGCCCACGCTGTTCCGAAGCGGGTCGCGACGGAGGAGACGGTATGCCGAGACTGGATGCGCCGCATGGCCTTGCGGAGCGCGACGCGGGTGGACCCGTCGGCGCCCATCCGGCGCGCCGCGATAGCTACCCCGCCGTCTTCATGCGTGGCGGTACCAGCCGCGCGCTGTTCTTTCATCGCCGGGACCTGCCCGCCGGCCATCCGCCCGGTGACACGGCGGAATGGGACCGCATCTTCTGCGCGGCGCTCGGCACGCCGGACCTGAACGGACGCCAGCTGGACGGGATGGGCGGCGGCATCTCCTCCCTGTCCAAAATCGCGGTGATAGGGCCGGCGAGCCGCGTCGGTGCCGATGTGGACTACACCTTCGCGCAGGTGGCGATCGCCGAGCCCGTGGTCGGGTACCGCGGCAATTGCGGGAACATCTCCGCCGCGGTCGGCCCCTTCGCAGTGGAGGAGGGGCTTGTCAGTGCTCCCGCCGACGGAGAGGCGGTGGTGCGCATCCACAACACCAACACCGGCAAGATCATCGAAAGCCGCTTCGCCATGCGCGGTGGCCTGCCCGTGGAGGCGGGCGAGATGGAGTTGCCGGGCGTCGGCCGGGGCGCGCCCATCCGCCTCGCCTTCCGCGATCCGGGCGGCGCCGCCACGGGGCGGCTGCTGCCCACCGGCCGCACGCTGGACCGGCTGGCCATCGAGGAGCTGGGCGAGATCGAGGTGTCGCTGGTCGATGCCGCCAATCCGGTCGTCTTCGTCGCCGCCGAAGCGGTGGGCCTGCGGGGCGATGAAACGCCGGGCATGCTCGAGACCTGGTCCGGCCGCCCGCTCTTCGAGGCGATCCGCGTGAAGGCCGCCATCGCCATGGGGCTCGCGACGGAGGAGGAGGCACGGCGCCGCATGAAGAACCTGCCGCTCGTCGCCTTCGTCGCCGCGCCGCGCCAGGCGGAGGCGGCGGTGGCCACGCGCATGATCTCCTCCGGCCAGCCGCACAAGGCGACTCCGCTGACCGGCGCAATGTGCCTGGCCATCGCCGCGCGTCTGCCCGCCAGCGTGGTGCAGCGCGTCCTGCGCCCCGGCACGCCGCCCGAGGGCGACCTGACCATCGAGCACGCCTCGGGCCTGCTGACCGTCGCTGCCCTCGTCGAGGGCACGGCAGGCGGGCCGGTCGCACGGGAGGCGGTGGTCTACCGCACCGCGCGCCGCCTGATGGAGGGCCGCGTCCATCTGCGGCCCTGAGCGGCCCGCAGCGGCGAAGGAGGCCCGCAAGGCGACGGCGCGACCCTTGCCAGGGAGATCCGCGAGGAGACAGCTGCAGTGGAGGAGATCATCCGCGCCGCGCGGATCGAGCCGCAATGACCAGCCAGACGCGATGGAGGGCTAGATGAGCGGGACGCAACAGGTGCTCGTGGTCGGCGGCGGCCTGGTGGGGCTCGCCCTCGCGGGGGAATTGGGCTGGCGCGGGATCGCCTGCACCCTGATCGAGAAGGCGATGGCCGCATCACCCAGCCCAAGATGGATTTCGTCGGCGTGCGCACGATGGAGTTTTGCCGCCGCTGGGGCATCGTGCCCTGGATGCACGCGGCCGGCTACAACCGGGCCTACCCGCAGGGATTGCGCCTAGGTCTCTTCCCTGAACGGGTACGAGTTCGGGCGGGAGGTCTTCTTACCCGTGCGGGACGAGCCGCCCCTGCCGCAAAGCCTCTATTCCCGCGGCGAGCGCTGCCCCCAGAACTGCTTCGATCCCGTGGTGCACTTCGCCCGCGAGTTCCCCTGCGTGGCCATCCGGCACGAGACGGAGCTGCTGAGCTTCGAGGATGACAGTTCAAGATCACCCAAGCCCTCTCAATAACAGGAAACCCAGTCAGACCGGCACCGGTTGTGCCGGCAGCCGGACGTTGTACTCATGCCAACCGCTCCACGGCACATCGTGTCGTGCCATACGCCAAACCGGCAATGGCCCCACTTGCGCAGATGCAGAAGCACGCCAGGAGGCGGCAGCATTGATCTGCCGACGCGATTGTACCCATCGATTTTGCCGGTTGGACCGGGAGCCCTGCATCCATTCCAATCACTCCTCGGTTCACCCACTTTGCTACAGGAGGCGCCGATGCGTTTTCTCGGCCGACCACGCGTTAGCTTACGCCCAAGCCGAAGGCAGCTGCTCAGCGCCGCTGCAGCCGCAGCCGCGGGCATGGCCTTCCCGGCTCAGGGCGCAGAAACGGCGGACCTCGGGTTTCAAGGCGGTAGCGGCATACGGCCACTCACCACCGACTTTCCGCAGAAGGGACGCATGATCCTCCAGCGGACGCGCCCGCCGCTACTCGAGACGCCAATCGAGGTGTTCGATGAGGGCGTGTTCACACCGAATGACCAGTTCTACGTCCGTTGGCATTGGGCGATGATCCCGACCGAGATTGATGTCGATTCCTTCCGGCTTGCCGTGCGCGGTCATGTCAACCGGACACTCTCGCTGTCTTTCCGCGACCTGCTTGCGCTGCCGAAGGTGGAGATGGCCGCGGTGAACCAATGCTCGGGCAACTCCCGCGGCTTGTTCCAACCCCGTGTACCGGGGGCGCAGTGGCGCAACGGAGCAATGGGCAATGCCATGTGGACCGGCGTGCGGCTGCGCGATGTGCTCGACCTGGCCGGCATAAGGGCTGGCGCGACGGCGGTACGCTTCAACGGGCTGGACGAGCCGGTGGTGGACGGGGCGCCAGACTTCCAGAAGTCCTTGGCCGTCGACCATGCACGTGATGGCGAAGTGATGCTGGCCTACCTGATGAATGGCGAGCCCTTACCGCTTCTCAACGGATTTCCGCTGCGCCTGATCGTGCCGGGCTGGTTCTCGACCTACTGGGTGAAGATGCTCAACGACATCGAGATACTGGACCGGCCGGACGACAACTACTGGATGGCGACGGCCTACCGCATTCCCGACAGGCTCTTTGCCAATATCCGGCCGGGCGAGACCGGCGTCCCGACCGTGCCCATCAACCGCATGGGACCACGCTCCTTCGTCACCAATCTGCGCGACGGCACGGCTCTGCATGCGGGTACCGCGACAGAGCTGCGCGGCATTGCCTTCGGCGGCGATGCGGCGGTCAAGGCCGTGGACTTGTCTTTCGACGGCGGGCGAAGCTGGCAACGGGCAAGCCTGGGCGCCGATGCGGGCAAGTATGGCTTCCGCCGGTGGGAAGCGCATTGGACCCCGGTCAGCAAGGGTGACGCCGCGATCCAGGTCCGCTGCACGAACAGCAATGGCGTCGCACAGCCCACTAATGCGAACTGGAACGGCGCCGGATTCATGCGGAACGTGATCGAGACGACCACGATCAGCGTCGCCTGAGGCAGGAGAAGACACATGCCCCGTTCCGTGCAGAGCATCAGCTACAGCGCCGTCGGCATCGCCGCACTCGTTCTGTTCATCCATGGACAACCGGCTGCGACGCCAGCGGAGGCACCGACTGCGAACACGTCTATCCCCGCCGCTATATTGGCGGCAGATGCACCCAGGACGGCAGCGGCTCCGGTCCCGGGCACTTCCGACAGGCTTCCGTTCGGTAGCCTGTCAGTCGATTTGCCACCCGGTGACCAGGCCTTCCCCGACGGGCCCGGTGCAGATTTGGTGAACGGCAACTGCCTGTCCTGCCACTCTGCCGACATGGTGTTGAACCAGCCCCTTCTGAGCCTGCCGACCTGGACCGAGGAGGTCAACAAGATGCGCAATACCTACCGCGCTCCCATCGAGGCCGGAGACGTGCAGGGCATTGCGAACTACCTCGCGACGACACTCGGCCCGCATTGAGGGCGACGCGCTTCAGGCGTGCTGTCTGCGGCGATCATCCCGTCCGTTCGGGCCGCATACAGCTTAGCGGATGCAGAGCCGTATGGCTGCGAAGGAGGCCATGGTCATAATGGCGAGCAGCATCGGCATGAACGCAATCTGCACCAGCGCCTCCATGCCATGGATGGCGCGGTTTGCGCATGATGGCTGGTCTCCGCGCCTGCTGCTGCAGCGCCTGCCCGGTGCATCGGCCGCTTGGTCGGCTGGCTGCAAGGGCCACGCCGACAAGTGCGACGACCAGGCCCGCAACCGCGCCACCTTGCACGAGTCGGCACCGAGGACCGCATTGCCCGCAAGGAGGTCGAGGCCGGCGGCCCCGGCTGGTGCCGCTGGGTTCTCGAAGTAGCCTTTCCGCAAATGACAAAAGCGGACGTGCTCGCTCTCCGGGCAGGTGGGCAGGGCGTAGCGGATCTCCACATCGGCGTTCGTGACGACGACTCGGTCGATGAGGAGCATCACGAGCTCGCGGCGCTGCTCGAAGCTGGCATGGGCCAGGCCGCGCTGTACGCGCCCTCGGAATGACTCCAGCGATGCCGCGAGGTCAGTGAGCTGGCGCTTGCGCTCCGCATCGTCGCGCAGCTGCTCCCCCTGTCCGGCCAGCGCCTGCATCTGACCGGCTCCACCGCCTCGAGCCCTGTGACGAGGATGACCCCTAGTAGCACCTCGCCTACTTCCAGCTCGCCTGGTGAACCACTGGATGACCTGGAGTGGGTAACGGACTGGATCGGTGCAGAGCAGGGCTTGGGGGCCGAACCGACCGCCGGGATGGCGTAGCAGCACCCAGCTGGTCGACACCACGGGCAACTCGGTTTCCGAGGGCGCCAGGGCGGTCAGGAAGGGCAGCGCCCAGACCCGTCCCGCCCAGGGGACCGGCAACAACAACGATCGCTCCGTCAGCCCTTGGATTCGATCCGTTCGTTCCACAGAGACTGGTTGAGGTCGAACACGCACTGCCCGAAGACGGCGCTGCCTGGGTCGATACCTACATCAACGCAGGCCAGACCTGCCTGTGAAAGGGACGTTTGGCTGGGACTTTGCGCAGCGCACGCCGCGAGCAAGGCGGCACAGGAGCAAAGGAGAATGATCCTTGGCATGGCTCTCTCCGATCCGGGGGGTGTCAGGCGTTGTGGTGTTCGCTTCAATGCGCCGAGGAGATCGCTCCGTCGGGAAGCGCGTTTGCTTGGGATTGTTCTGCCTCCACCACGCAGATGGCGAAGGTCGACGTACCGGGATTGAGCGCCTTCTTGGCGCATGCATTGCGGTCGCTCTCGAGTCGCTGCGCTCGCTGGAAGGCAGACACGCTTGTGTCGAGGCTCGTGATACAAATGTCGTAGGCGCGTTCCGATGAATCGAGCCCGAGGACGACAGCACAGGCGTGGCGCTCCTTCGCCGCCCGCGACGAGTACTCGGCCCCACTGGCAGAGCTGTGGACGCCAGCGAACAGGGCGACAGCCGCGACGCCGGTGGCCATGGTCAAGCCGATGGCTCGACTGCGCCAGGCGCTGCGAGGCGAGATGCGAGGAGACATGTCGTGATTCCTTCGTCTTTGGGGCAAATGGCAACCGGGCGTTTATGGTGGGGCCTGATAGCCTGCAAAGTGGAGAAAGCCCGGCGGGGCCATGCTGGCATAGGCGGCTGGATTTCTTTCGAGCAACAGCAAGCTGTCGAGCATCAATCTTACTCCTTCGTCGGCGCTACCCGATCAGAGTTCTCCGGGTAACGGCGCTCGCAAGCTGGGCTCTGCGTGCCGTCAGATCCAATACGGGCTCATGATCATTGCAATCAGCCGGCGCGATGAGCAGCGAAATGCCAGACGAGTGCTGCTGGCGGACATTCGAGCCGCATCCAAACAATCGGCCTGCACGATCGAACCGATAGCAAGCTCGCATTGGATCAGGTGACCTCGAACGTGCAGATCGGAGGCACACGCGGGAGCCGATCATGGCAAGCAGCACCGTCGCAGCCCGACAGCCGACACCCGACCTCAGTGGGACTGGCCAGCCCTGTTCCGCCGCTGCGCCCGGCATTCGCCTGCTTCCAGGCGTTCTGCTCTGCGCCGCCATCGCCGCGGCCGCGATCGGGCTGGAGCGGACGGAGGCCTGGCTGTTCGGTCGCGCCTGGCTCGAGGCGCTCGTCTTGGCGATCCTTCTCGGGACCGCCGTCCGGACGATCTGGAATCCGGATGCACGCTGGACGCCGGGCATAGCGTTCAGCGCCAAGATGCTGCTCGAGGTCGCGGTGATGCTGCTCGGGGCGTCCGTCGATGCGGCGGCGATGACGGCGATCGGTCCCGCCATGCTGCTCGGCATCGCCGCCGTGGTGGCTTCGGCGCTCGGTGCCAGCTATGGGATCTGTCGCCTGCTCGGGCTGCGGCACTGCATGGCGATCCTGATCGCCTGCGGCAACAGCATATGCGGCAACTCCGCCATTGCTGCCGTCGGACCGGTGATCGGGGCCGATGGTGAGGAGGTCGCCTCCTCCATCGCCTTTACGGCGGTGCTCGGCGT
>DASQVL010000224.1:0-11309 GCA_035640795.1 Crenalkalicoccus sp.
CCCTCCTCCGCGCTGCTGGAGGTGCTCGACCCCGAGCAGAACAGCACCTTCAACGATCACTACCTGGAGGTGGACTACGACCTTTCGGACGTGATGTTCATCACGACCGCCAACTCGCTCCGCATGCCGCAGCCGCTGCTGGACCGCATGGAGATCATCCGCATCCCCGGCTACACCGAGGATGAGAAGGTGGAGATCGCCAAGCGCCACCTGATCCCGAAGCAGTCCGAGGCGAACGGGCTGAAGCCGGAGGAGTGGTCGCTCTCCGACGACGCGTTGCGCGACCTGGTGCGCTACTACACGCGCGAGGCCGGGGTGCGGAACCTGGAGCGCGAGATCGGCGGCCTGGGCCGCAAGGCGGTGAAGGACATCGTCGCCGGCAAGGCGAAGAAGGTGGCGATCACCCGCAAGTCCCTCGAGAAGTATGCGGGGGTGCGGAAGTTCCGCTACGGCGAGGCCGAGGCGGAGGACATGGTGGGCGTCGTCACCGGCCTCGCCTGGACCGAGGTGGGCGGCGAGATCCTGACCATCGAGAGCGTCATGGTCCCCGGCAAGGGCAAGGTGCAGCACACCGGCAAGCTGGGCGACGTGATGCAGGAGAGCGTCTCGGCCGCCATGTCCTACGTGCGGTCCCGCGCGCCCAGCTTCGGCATCAAGCCGACGCTGTTCGAGAAGCGCGACCTCCACGTCCATGTGCCGGAGGGGGCGACGCCGAAGGACGGACCCTCCGCCGGCATCGCCATGGCGACCTCGATCGTCTCCGTCCTCACCGGCATTCCGGTGCGCAAGGACATCGCCATGACCGGCGAGATCACCCTGCGCGGGCGCGTGCTGCCGATCGGCGGCCTGAAGGAGAAGCTGCTGGCGGCGCTCAGGGCCGGCGTCACCACGGTGCTGATCCCGAAGGAGAACGAGAAGGACCTGGCCGAAATCCCGGACAACGTGAAGAGGGGGCTCTCCATCATCCCCGTCTCCCACGTGGACGAGGTGATCGGAAAGGCGCTGGTCCGGGAGCTGGAGGCGATCGAGTGGGAGGAGCCGGTGGAGCCGGCCCCCGCCGCCCGGGCCAAGGATGGCGAGGCGGCGCAGCCCGGCCTGCCGCACTGAGGGGCGAGAGCATTGGGGGCGAATGGCCGCGCGGTGATGCCGCGCGGCCACGCCAGCCGGTGCGAAAGGTCACACCCGAGCCAGGAATTGGCGGATAACCGCGCCGAATCGGGTGTTGCGCGATTGACGCGTCGAACGGCGGCTTCCTACAGTCGCGACGGATTTCGGGGCCGGAATCGTCCGAGTCCCCGTCCGGTTCGTGACGAAGGGGGCTCTCGGCGTGAACAAGCAGGATCTCATCGCGGTGGTCGCCGAGATCGGCGACCTGCCGAAGGCGAAGGCGGGCGACGTGCTCGACGCGGTGTTCGAGGCGATTACCAAGTCGCTGAAGAAGAAGCAGGAGGTGCGGCTGGTGGGCTTCGGCACCTTCTCCACCTCCAAGCGGAAGGCCGGCAAGGGCCGCAACCCGCGCACCGGGGAGGAGATCAAGATCCCCGCCACCACCACCGTCCGCTTCAAGCCCGGCAAGGGGCTGAAGGACGCGGTGAACTGACCGCGGCTTGACGCCCCGGGACCGCTGGGAAGGCCGGCGCCCGCGCGCCGGCCTTTCGCCTGTCGGGGGCTTGCCGCGCCGCCCCGGGCGGCGGATGAAGGGCTTGGCCCGGGCGCTTAGCTCAGCGGTAGAGCGCCTGCCTTACACGCAGGATGCCGGCGGTTCGAATCCGTCAGCGCCCAGGCCCCCCGAGTGCGTGACACCCCCTGCTTGACACCCCTGTGGGCGGGCCGTAGACGCCGTGCTCCGCCGCAAGCGGGTGTAGCTCAGTCGGTTAGAGCGCCGGCCTGTCACGCCGGAGGTCGCGGGTTCGAGCCCCGTCACTCGCGCCACGGCGTGGCCGCGGAAAGCTGCCCCGCCCCCTTTTCGTTCCAGCCTGGCCTGCTCATCTCTCGCCAAGCGAGAGCGTCGACGCCTATGGCGAAGCCTGTGCGGCGCGGCTACTGTCCGGCCGCGCTGCGCTGCGGCATAAGGCGGCCGCGCAGCCCTTGCGCGCCCGGGTTCCGGTGGTGCCCGGCCTCGTCAAGCTGAAACGGGCGGAGTGCCATGACCCAGCCGTTGCTGGCGACCTACTTCCCGATTCTCGTCTTCATGGCGATCGCCGGTGCCATCGCCCTGGCCATGGTCGGCGGCAGCATGCTGCTGGCCCGCCAGAAGCCGGATCCGGAGAAGGTCTCCGCATATGAATGCGGCTTCGAGCCCTTCGACGACACGCGCCGCCGCTTCGACGTGCGGTTCTACCTGGTGGCGATCCTCTTCATCATCTTCGACCTGGAGGTCGCCTTCCTCTTCCCCTGGGCGGTCACCCTCGGCGGGATCGGCTGGTTCGGCTTCCTCTCGATGATCGCCTTCCTCGTCGTGCTGACCGTCGGCTTTGTCTACGAATGGCGCAAGGGCGCCCTCGATTGGGAGTGAGCGCGATGGACGCGAGCACCGACACCATCGCCTGGAACCGCGAGCACCTGCCCCCCGGCCCGGCGCAGGAGGCGGTGGTGAAGGGCATCACCGGCGAGATCGAGGACAAGGGCTTCGTCGTCGCCAGCCTGGACCGCGTGGTGAACTGGGCGCGCACCGGCAGCCTGTGGCCGATGACCTTCGGCCTCGCCTGCTGCGCCGTGCCGATGATCCACGCCTACATGGCGCGCTACGATCTGGATCGCCTCGGCGTCATCCCGCGCGCCTCGCCCCGCCAGTCGGACGTGATGACCGTGGCCGGGACGCTGACCAACAAGATGGCCCCGGCGCTGCGCAAGGTTTACGACCAGATGGCCGAGCCGCGCTGGGTGATCTCCATGGGCTCCTGCGCCAATGGCGGCGGCTACTACCACTACTCCTACAGCGTGGTGCGCGGCTGCGACCGGATCGTGCCGGTGGATGTCTACGTCCCCGGCTGCCCGCCGACGGCGGAGGGCCTCGTCTACGGCATCCTGCAGCTGCAGAAGAAGATCCGCCGGACCGGGACCATCCTGCGTGGCTGAGATCGTCAAGACCGCCGACAGCGCGGGCGCGCCGGCGCCGGCCGCGCAGGCCGAATCGCTGCGCGCCATGGGCGAGGCGATCCGCGCCGCCCTGCCGCACGGCACGGTGGAGGAGATCCTGCTGGACCGCG
The DNA here is from genome assembly GCA_035640795.1 of Crenalkalicoccus sp. GTDB lineage: Bacteria > Pseudomonadota > Alphaproteobacteria > Acetobacterales > Acetobacteraceae > DASQVL01. Next base: position 3,210 of record DASQVL010000224.1, read on the forward strand.
GCGGGCATGAGCTCACCCTTCGCGTCCGCAGCGACGGGCTGCTCGAGACCATGGCGCTCCTTCGGGATGGCGAGGGTCTGGCCTTCGAGCAGCTGATGGATATCTGCGGCGTGGACTGGCCGGAGCGCGCCGAGCGCTTCGACGCGGTCTACAACCTGCTCAGCCTCTCGCTCAACCAGCGCATCCGCGTGCTGGTGCGGACCGATGGCGCGACGCCGGTGCCTTCGGTCGTCGGGCTCTGGCCGAACGCCACCTGGTACGAGCGCGAGGCCTGGGACATGTACGGCATCGTCTTCGACGGCCAGCCCGACCTGCGGCGCATCCTGACCGATTACGGCTTCGAGGGGCACCCGCTGCGCAAGGACTTCCCGCTGACCGGCTATGTCGAGGTCCGGTACGACGAGGAACGCAAGCAGGTGGTGTACGAGCCGGTGAAGCTCACCCAGGACTTCCGCAACTTCGACTTCCTGAGCCCGTGGGAGGGCATGACGACGCTTCCCGGCGACGAGAAGGTGCACCTGAACCGCACGGAGCGCCCGGCCGTGGAGGGCGGGCGATGAGCGGCAGCTCCGCCATGGCCTCCGAGGCCGGCCCGCTGACCACGGCGGCTGACCCGGCCTCCCTCACCTCGGCGAGCGGCGTCTCGACGGAGCGCCGCAGCGTGGAGGTGGACCGCCACACCATCAACTTCGGCCCGCAGCATCCGTCGGCGCATGGCGTGCTCCGCCTGATCCTGGAGCTGAAGGGCGAGGTGGTGGAGCGTGCCGACCCGCATGTCGGGCTGCTGCATCGCGGCACCGAGAAGCTGATGGAATACAAGACCTATCTCCAGGCGCTGCCCTACATGGACCGCCTGGATTACGTCTCCCCCATGTGCATGGAGCACAGCTACTGCCTCGCGGTGGAGCGGCTGCTTGGCATCGAGCAGGACGTGCCGGAGCGGGCGCGGGTGATCCGCACCATGTTCGCCGAGATCACGCGCATCCTGAACCACCTGCTGAACGTCACCACCTTCGCGCTGGACTGCGGCGCCATCACGCCCTCGCTCTGGGGGTTCGAGCAGCGCGAGCCGCTGCTGGAATTCTACGAGGCGGCCGGCGGCAGCCATTACCACGTGAACTATTTCCGCCCGGGCGGCGTCAGCCGTGATATCCCGCCGGAGCTCGAGGCCCGGATCGCCGCCTGGGTGAGGCGCTTCCCCGCCTTCGTGGATGACCTCGAGGCGCTGCTGACCGAGAACCGCATCTTCAAGCAGCGCACCGTGGATATCGGCGTCATGACGCCCGAGCAGGCGATCGCCTGGGGCTTCGCGGGGCCCTGCCTCCGCGCCTCCGGCGTGCCGTGGGATCTGCGCAAGTCGCAGCCCTACGAGATCTACGCCGATCTCGACTTCGACATCCCCGTCGGCCGCCACGGCGACTGCTACGACCGCTTCCTGGTGCGGGTGCAGGAGATGCGCCAGAGCGCGCGCATCATCGGGCAGTGCCTGGCCCGGCTGAAGCCGGGGCCCGTGAAGGTGCTGGACAACAAGATCGTGGCACCGCAGCGCGCGGAGATGAAGCGCTCGATGGAGGCGCTGATCCATCATTTCAAGCTCTACACCGAGGGCTACCACGTCCCGGCCGGCGCGACCTATACGGTGACCGAGGCGCCGAAGGGCGAGTTCGGCGTCTACCTGGTGGCGGACGGCACGAACCGGCCCTACCGCGCCAAGATCCGCGCGCCGGGCTTCACCCACTTGCAGGCGATCGAGGTGATGTCGAAGGGGCACATGCTGGCCGACGCCGTCGCCATCATCGGCAGCCTTGATCTCGTCTTCGGGGAGATCGACCGGTGAGCGGCGCGGCGCATCCGGGCGGGCCGGATATCGGCGGCGGCTTCGGCGCGACCCATGCGGCGGACCGCGAGGACCAGGCGCAGCCGACCCACTTCGCCTTCGACGCCGAGAGCGAGGCGGAGGCCGTGCGCGCCATCAAACGCTACCCGCCAGGACGGCAGGCGAGCGCCGTGCTGCCCCTGCTCTGGATCGTGCAGCGGCAGATGCGGCGGCAGACCGGGATCGCCTGGGTGCCGCGCGTCGCCATGGATGTCGTCGCCCAGCGGCTCGGCATGCCGCCGATCCGGGTCTACGAGGTCGCGACCTTCTATCTCATGTTCAACACGCGGCCGATCGGCCGCCACCACCTGCAGGTCTGCGGCACCACGCCGTGCTGGCTGCGCGGCTCCGAGGAGGTGGCGCGGGCCTGCCGAGAGGCGGGCGGGCTGAAGGGCTATGGCGACACCAGCGCGGACGGCATGTTCACCATGACCGAGGTCGAGTGCCTCGGCGGCTGCGTGAACGCGCCCGTGCTGCAGGTGGATGACGACTATTACGAGGACCTCGACTACGAGAGCACGGTGCGGCTGATCGAGGCGCTTCGGCGGGGCGAACGGCCGCCGCCCGGCAGCGCCACCGGTCGCCAGACGAGCGCGCCGGCGGGCGAGCGGACCAGCTTGCTCGACCTGCCGGTGGCAACGGAGTGACGCGATGCCGCTTTCCGACAAGGACCGCATCTTCACCAACCTCTACGGCCTGCAGGACTGGCGCCTGCCGGCGGCGCGCCGCCGCGGCAATTGGGACGGCACGGCGGAGCTGATCGCCCGGGGCCGCGACTGGATCACGGATGAGGTGAAGCAGTCCGGCCTGCGCGGCCGCGGCGGCGCCGGCTTCCCGACCGGCGTGAAATGGTCCTTCATGCCGAAGCAGAGCGACGGGCGGCCGCACTACCTGGTGGTGAATGCCGACGAGTCGGAGCCCGGCACCTGCAAGGATCGCGACATCATCCGCCACGACCCGCACACGCTGGTCGAGGGCTGCCTGCTGGCCGGCGTCGCGATGGCCGCCCATACCGGCTACATCTACATCCGCGGCGAATACTACAATGAGAGCCTGGTGCTGGAGGCGGCGATCGAGGAGGCGCGCGATGCCGGCCTCATCGGCCCCAATGCCTGTGGCACCGGCTTCGACTTCGAGCTCCACGTCCATCGCGGCGCCGGCGCCTATATCTGCGGCGAGGAGACTGCGCTGCTCGAGAGCCTCGAGGGCAAGAAGGGCATGCCGCGGCTCAAGCCCCCCTTCCCCGCCGCGGTCGGCCTCTACGGTGCGCCGAGCACGGTGAACAATGTCGAGACCATCGCCGTGGTGCCGACCATCCTGCGCCGCGGTGCGGCCTGGTTCGCGGGCTTCGGCCGTCCGAAGAATTCGGGCACCAAGATCTTCTGCATCCAGGGGCACGTGAACAAGCCGTGCAACGTGGAGGAGGAGATGTCGATCCCGCTGCGCGAGCTGATCGAGCGGCATGCGGGCGGCGTGCGCGGCGGCTGGGACAACCTGCTCGCCGTCATCCCTGGCGGTTCCTCCACGCCGCTGATCCCGAAGCGCATCTGCGACGACGTGCTGATGGATTTCGACGCGCTGCGCGAGGTGAAGTCCGGCCTCGGCACGGCGGGCGTGATCGTGATGGACAGGTCCACGGACCTGATCAAGGCCATCGCCCGCCTCAGCCAGTTCTACAAGCATGAGAGCTGCGGCCAGTGCACCCCCTGCCGGGAAGGCATGGGCTGGGTGAAGCGCATGATGGACCGCATGGTCGAAGGCCGCGCCGAGATGGCGGAGATCGACCTGCTGGAGGAGATCACCCGGCGGATCGAGGGTCACACCATCTGCGCGCTGGCCGATGGCGGCGTCTGGCCGGTGCAGGGCCTCATCCGGCACTTCCGGCCGATGATGGAGGAGCGGATCGCGGCCTACCAGGCGGCCAAGGGCTCGCCGGCGCCGAGCTTGCCGATGGCCGCGGAATGATCGCGATGGCCGCCCCCGCCCCCCGTCTCGGCGCGCTGAGATGGGGCAATGTCGCGGAATGGGCCGCCGGCATCGGCGCGCTCTCGGCCTCTCTCGTGGCGCTGCTGCTCGCTTCCTGGAGCAGCGCCGAGTCCGAGCGGCGCGCGGCGCAGGACCGTGCGAGCAGCGCCTATGAGCGCTACCTGCTGCTCGCCGTGGAGCGGCCGGTGCTCGCCTCCGGCGACCTCGCGCGGATCCGGCAGGCCGGGATGGAGGACGCCTATGGCTGGTTCTTCGGCGTGCTCGGCAATGCGGGCGACGAGGTGGTGAACGCCTTCCCCGAGGATGCAGGCTGGCGGCGGGCCCTGCTCGCGCAGCTCGCCTTCCATTGCGCGCATCTGCGGGCGATGACGGAAGAGGAGCGGGGCCATTACAGCCCGGCCTTCCAGCGGATGATGCAGGACGTGGCGCAGCGCCGCTGCGCCGGGAGTTGAGCCGAATGGCCAAGGTCACCGTTGATGGGATCGAGGTGGAGGTGCCGAACGGCTCCTCCGTGCTCCAGGCCTGCGAGGCGGCGGGGAAGGAGATCCCGCGCTTCTGCTACCATGAGCGCCTCTCGGTCGCCGGCAATTGCCGCATGTGCCTGGTCGAGGTGGAGAAGGCGCCGAAGCCCATCTCCTCCTGCACCTACCCGGTCGCGGACGGCATGAAGGTGTTCACCGACAGCCCGATGGTGCGCAACGGCCGCCGCGGCGTCATGGAATTCCTGCTGATCAACCATCCGCTCGACTGCCCGATCTGCGACCAGGGCGGCGAGTGCGACCTGCAGGACCAGGCGATGGCCTATGGCCTGGACCACTCCCGCTACCGGGAGGAGAAGCGCGTCGTCTCGGACAAGTATCTCGGCCCGCTGGTGAAGACCGTGATGACGCGCTGCATCCAGTGCACGCGCTGCGTCCGCTTCGCGACCGAGGTCGCCGGCGTGCCCGAACTCGGCGCCACCGGCCGCGGCGAGGCGATGGAGATCGGCACCTATGTCGAGAAGGCGCTGACCACCGAGCTCTCGGGCAACCTGATCGACATCTGCCCGGTCGGCGCGCTCACCAGCCGGCCCTACGCCTTCGTTTCCCGCCCCTGGGAGCTGCGCAAGACGGACAGCGTGGACGTGCTGGACGCGACCGGCACCAACATCCGCGTGGATACGAGGGCGGGCGAGGTGCTGCGCATCCTGCCGCGGGTGAACGACGCGGTGAACGAGGAGTGGATGGCCGATCGCGGCCGCTTCGCCTTCGACGGGCTGAAGCGGCGGCGCCTCGACCGCCCCTGGGTGCGGAAGGACGGCAAGCTCCGCCCGGCGACCTGGGCGGAGGCCTTCGCCGCCATCGCGGCGCGGCTGAAGGGCATGCCGGGCGAGCGCATCGGCGCCGTCGTCGGCGACCTGGCCGATGCCGAATCGGTCTTCGCGCTGAAGGAGCTGATGGCAGGCCTCGGCAGCCGCAACCTGGAATGCCGCGCCGATGGCGCGGCGATCGACGCCAGCCGCCGCGACTTCTACCTGTTCAACACGACCATCGCCGGCATCGAGAATGCGGATGCGCTGCTCATCATCGGCAGCGACCTGCGCCGCGAATCCCCGGTGATCAACGCCCGCCTGCGCAAGCGCTGGACCATGGGCCGCTTCCCGGTCGGCGTGATCGGGCCGCGCGGCCTGGACTACACCTACCCGACCGACTGGCTGGGCGAGGGCAGCGCGGTGCTGCGCGCGCTGCTCGGCGGCGGGCACCGCTTCAACGAGGTGCTGGCCAAGGCCGAACGGCCGATGCTGATCCTCGGCCGCGGCGCGCTGCGCCGGCCGGACGGCGCGGCGGTGCTGGCAGCGGCCTGGAAGCTCGCCGCGGAGCAGGGGATGCTGAAGCCGGATTGGCACGGCTTCAACCTGCTGCACCTGTTCGGCGGCCAGGTGGCGCCGCTCGACCTCGGCTTTCTGCCGCCGGCGGCGGGCACGCGCAGCCTGGCGGAGATGGAGGCGCTCTGGCTGCTCGGCGCCGACGCGATGGACGCAGCGCGCATCCCGCCCGGGGCCTTCGTCATCCTGCAGGGCCATCACGGGGAGGAGGCGGCCGCGCGCGCCGACGTCATCCTGCCCGGCGCCGCCTATACCGAGAAGGACGCGACCTGGGTGAACACCGAGGGCCGCGTGCAGCGCGGGCGGCTTGCCGTCTACCCGCCGGGGGAGGCGCGGGAGGATTGGGCCATCCTGCGCGCGGCGAGCGAGGTGCTGGGCCACAAGCTGCCCTATGACGACCTCGACGCGCTGCGGGCGCGGATGGCCGAGGCCTATCCGGTCTTCGCCCGGCTCGACCATGTCGAGATGCGGGGCTGCGCCGATCTCTCCGGCCCGGCGGGCGATCCCGCGCAGTTGGCCGACGACGCCTTCGTCCCGGCGCTCCGCAGCTACTGGCAGGCGGATGCGATCAGCCGCGCCTCCGACACCATGGCGGAATGCGCCCGGATCTACGAGGCACCGCGTCCGGCGCTGGCGGCGGAGTAGCGCGATGGACGCCTTCCTCGCCACGCCCGGTGGCGTGCTGGCCATGACCGTCGCGCAGAGCCTCGCCCTGCTCGTCCCGGTGCTAATTGCGGTCGCCTACCTCACCTGGGCGGAGCGCAAGGTGCTGGCGGCGATGCAGCTGCGCCGCGGCCCCAACGTGGTCGGACCCTTCGGTGTGTGGCAGCCCTTCGCCGATGCGGTGAAGATGCTGATGAAGGAGACCATCATCCCCTCCGGCGCCAACCGCCTCCTCTTCCTGCTGGCGCCGATGCTGACCTTCACCCTGGCCATGATCGCCTGGGCGGTGATCCCGGTGGATGAGGGCTGGGCGGTGGCCGACATCAATGTCGGCGTGCTCTACCTGTTCGCGATCAGCTCGCTCGGCGTCTACGGCATCATCATCGCGGGCTGGGCCAGCAACTCGAAATACGCCTTCCTCGGCGCGCTGCGCAGCGCCGCGCAGATGGTGAGCTACGAGGTCTCGATCGGCTTCGTCATCGTGACCGTTCTGCTCTGCGTCGGCAGCCTGAACCTGACCGAGGTGGTGCACGCGCAGCAGCACGTCTGGTTTGTCCTGCCGCTCTTCCCGATGTTCGTGATCTTCTTCGTGAGCGCGCTGGCGGAGACGAACCGCGCCCCCTTCGACCTGCCGGAGGGCGAGAGCGAGCTGGTGGCCGGCTTCTTCGTGGAATACAGCGCGATGGCCTTCGCGCTATTCTTCCTCGGCGAATACGCGAACATGATCCTGATGTCGTCGCTGACGACGATCCTGTTCCTCGGCGGCTGGTATCCGCCGGTGCACGTGGTCCCCTTCACCTGGGTACCCGGCTTCATCTGGTTTGTGCTGAAGGTCGCGCTCTGCCTCTTCACCTTCATCTGGGTGCGGGCGACCTTCCCACGCTACCGCTACGACCAGCTCATGCGGCTCGGCTGGAAGGTGTTCCTGCCGGCGAGCCTGCTCTGGCTGGTCATCACCGCGGCCGTCCTGAAGCTCACGGGATGGCTGCCGGCATGAGCGACAAGGAGGAGGGCGGCACGGCCGCCCGGGACCGACCCATGGCCACCACGCTGGATCGCGCCGCGCGCACCTGGTTGCTCGGCGAGCTCGTCTCGGGCCTGGCGCTGACGCTGAGGTACTTCTTCAAGCCCAAGGCGACGATCAACTACCCCTACGAAAAGGCCCCGCTCAGCCCGCGCTTCAAGGGGGAGCACGCGCTGCGCCGCTACCCGAACGGGGAGGAGCGCTGCATCGCGTGCAAGCTGTGCGAGGCGGTCTGCCCCGCCCAGGCCATCACCATCGAGGCCGAGCCGCGCGAGGATGGCAGCCGCCGCACCACGCGCTACGACATCGACATGGTGAAATGCATCTACTGCGGCATGTGCGAGGAGTCCTGCCCGGTGGACGCCATCGTCGAGGGGCCGAACTTCGAGTTCAGCGTGGAGACGCGGGAGGAGCTGCTCTACGACAAGCAGCGCCTGCTCGCCAACGGCGACCGCTGGGAGGCGGAGATCGCCCGCCGGCTCGAGCTCGACGCCCCATATCGCTGAACGCAGCGCGCCGCGCCGCGCGCCCAACCGGAACGCCCCAATGACCGAGCAGCCCGAGGCAGGCCCGCGATGATCGCCGCAGCGGCCTTCTACGTCTTCGCCGCCATCCTGATCGCCTCCGCGGTCATGGTGGTCACGGCGCGAAACCCCGTGCACAGCGTGCTCTTCCTGATCCTCGCCT
>DASQVL010000225.1:0-2914 GCA_035640795.1 Crenalkalicoccus sp.
GGCGCGCGACCGCGAAGCCGCGCCATCTTGGCCGAGGCTCCGGTTTCATCGATGAACACCAGGCGTTGCGGATCAAGGTCGGGCTGCGCCTCGAACCAGGCCTCGCGACGGGCCGCGACGTCGGGCCGCTCCTGTTCGCTGGCGTGTGCCGTTTTTTTTGAAGCTGAGTGCCTGCTTCATAACGGTTTCGCCAAGCGCCTGAGCAGGATGGTGGCGGTGGCGAGGACGAAGAATGCGACGGCGGAGCTTGGCGTGGCCTCGTGGTCGCGCGCGAGGCGGCGACAGCGCCCGGCCCAAGCGAAGGTGCGCTCGATCACCCAGCGCCGGGGCTGCACGGCAAAGCCGCGCTGGCCCGGCTTCGCGCCGACGATTTCGACGCGAACTGACGTGGCGTGCGCAACGCGCGGCCCGGTATAGGCGCGGTCCGCGTAGCAGAGCGCGACGAAGGGCCACGGACGGCGCGAGGCTCGCAGCAGCGCGATCCCGCCGTGGCTGTCGTGCAGATCGGCAGGCGAGACGGCGGCGAGCAGTAGGCGCCCGTCCGTGTCCACCAAGGCGTGGCGCTTGCGCCCGACCACACGCTTGGCGGCATCGTAGCCCCGGCGCCCGGCAACAGCGGTGCCGCCAGAGCGTGCTGCCTGTGCATCCATCACCGCGGCCGTGGGCGAGGCGCTGCGCCCCGCTCTCTCGCGGTCGGCCATGACCAGGGCATGCGCCATGCGCTCGAAGGAACCGCTGCGGGCGAAGCGCAGGAACCAGCGCAGGACCGTCTGCCAGGGTGGGAAGTCGCGCGGCAGGTGCCGCCAGGCGCAGCCGGTCCGCAGCACGTAGAGCACGCCATCCAGCAGGATGCGCATCGGCCAGCGCCTCGGCCTGCCGCAGGGTGCCGGCGCAGGCAGGAACGCCTGCGCGATCTGCCACTCGCCATCGGTCAGGCAGGTTGCATTCAGGCAGGTTGCATAGGGTTGGGCCGGGCGCTCAAGCTCGGCCCGGGCGGTGGCGCTCCACATCGGCAGCCTCGAAGGACGTCAGACACCCCTCGAACGCCGCGGGCCGCCGCCGCTCGCCCATGCGGAGGTTCGTTTGGCGGGGCGCGATCGGAACGGGCATGGACGCAGAACAGAGGCGCGTGCTGGAGACGGCGTTTCCCGGCGAGGCCGCCCGCTACTTCCTCCCGATGTCCATCGGCGGCACGCCGGAGCATGCGGACGAAGGCGCGGCGCTGATCCTCGACGGGACGAAGACGCTGACCTCCTCCCCGTTCTGGGACTACCCCGACGGGAAGATGCCTTTCGTCGGCGCGCTCAGCGTGCTGCTGGACGGGGCGCGCGTCCCCCGCGGCATCGTCGAGACGATGCGGGTGGAGATCATGCCCTTCGGGGCGGTGACCGAGGATATGGCCCGCGCGTATGGCGAAGGGGAACGGACCGTCCAGTGGTGGCGGCGCGTGATCGGGGCGTGGTACCGCGCCTCGGCGATGAGACACGGGGCGGTCTTCACCGACGACACACCGATCATCTGGGAGTGGATCGCCGTGGTGCGCCGCTTATGACAAACGGCCGGCCGCTTGGCCGGTCGGCGCACAGCAGGCAGGTCTTCTCGCCTCTGTTCTGAAGCGGGGTCTAATACCGGCCTCATGAAGTCCTGACCCTCTCGGTGCCGCGCCGCGTGGCGGGCCGCGGCACTGAGGCCGGACCCGACAAGAGAAGTTCCTCGCCAGAGGGAAGGTCAGGACTTCCTGAGCCGGGTATCAGGAGGTTGGCGAGAGCAAGGTGAGCCCGCCGCCACGGAGCCTTTCTTCCCGGGGCATTCCGGTCGCCGACGACGAATTGCATGGTTGTGCACTGTCCACAGCCGTCGCCCGCGGGCGACGCGGCCGGAGGAAGCGAGGCATGAGCGAGGCGCTCGGACGGCTGATCGCGGCGGGCAACGTGGCCGAGGTTTTCGAGCTGGGCCGACGCGTGGTGAAGCTGTATCGCCGGCCGCGGTCAAAGGCTGCGGCCTTCCGCGAGGGTGCGATCCACGCGGCCGTCGAGGACATGGGTCTGCCCGTGCCGGTGGTGTGGGGCACGTGCGAGTTTGCCGGGCGCTGGGGCGTCGTGTTCGACCGGGTCGACGGCGTGTCGTTCGCCGAGCGCATACGGGCCGATCCAACTGTCATGCTCGGCTGTCTCGACGTCCTGGTGCGCACGCAAGCGCTCATCCACGCCAACCGGGGCGACCTGCTGCCCGGCCTGCGGCGCCGGCTCGCGGCGAAGATCTCGAACGCGACCTGCCTGGAAGAGGTCCGGCGACGCGCCCTGCTTTCGGGTCTGGCGCGCATGCCGGACGGCGACCGTTTGTGCCACGGCGACTTCCACCCCGGCAACGTACTCGGCGAGGCGGCGAGGCCCCTGGTGATCGACTGGCCGGACGCTTCGTGCGGGGATCCCGCCGCGGATTGCTGCCGGTCGCACCTGCTGCTGCAGCTTGAAGCAGACGACCTCGCCGAGCCTTACCTGGATGCGTGCCGCCGCGCCGGCGGACCATCTCGCGATGCGATCCTGGCGTGGCGCCCCTACCTCGCGGCGGCCAGGATAGCGGAGGATGTTCCGGGCGAGGCCGACCGCCTAATCGCACTGGCCAATCGGCCCTAACACGTGCCGCCTGCCTGATCATCGCGCCGCGTTACGAAGCGGGCTTTCAGAGCGGTTTTCGGAGTCGATCTGGAATACTCTCTATCGAGCCCGAGCCGAAATCGAGCGCCAGCGGCGCTTACGTCCAGTCATTTCCGACGCGGCTGTCGGCAACCGCTCCCGCTCGACTGCGGCTCAGACACAGTTTCGACGAGCCTGCTTCTGGCTTTCTGGCTAGGTTTCAGGCGACCGGATGGAGGGTGGAGGCATGCAGGACGAGGCACAGGCGCTGGCGCGGC
>DASQVL010000226.1:0-3248 GCA_035640795.1 Crenalkalicoccus sp.
GGGGGGCGAGGACCCGGCGCGCGCCCGGCCGCGCGCCAATGGCGACAATGCGAGCAGCGCGATCAAGCAGATCGCCTCGGGCCGCTTCGGCGTGACCGCCGAGTACCTGAACAATTGCCGCGAGATCGAGATCAAGATCGCCCAGGGCGCCAAGCCTGGGGAGGGCGGGCAGCTGCCCGGCTTCAAGGTCTCCGGGCTGATCGGGCGGCTGCGGCACTCGACGCCCGGCGTCATGCTGATCTCGCCGCCGCCGCATCACGACATCTACTCGATCGAGGACCTGGCGCAGCTCTTCTACGACCTGAAGCAGATCAACCCGGATGCGTCGGTCTGCGTGAAGCTGGTCGCGCGCTCGGGCATCGGCACCATCGCGGCCGGCGTCGCCAAGGCGAAGGCGGACGTGATCCTGGTCTCCGGCCATTCGGGCGGCACCGGCGCTTCGCCGCAATCCTCGATCAAGTATGCCGGCCTGCCCTGGGAGATGGGGCTTTCCGAGACGCACCAAGTGCTGCAGCTCAACCGGCTGCGCCATCGGGTGAAGCTGCGCACCGATGGCGGCATCAAGACCGGCCGCGACGTGGTGATCGCCGCCATGCTCGGCGCCGAGGAGTTCGGCATCGGCACCGCCAGCCTGATCGCCATGGGCTGCATCATGGTCCGGCAGTGCCACAGCAATACCTGCCCGGTCGGGGTCTGCACCCAGGACGAGGCGCTGCGGCAGAAATTCGCTGGCAGCCCGGAGAAGGTGATCAACCTGTTCTCCTTCGTGGCCGAGGAGGTGCGCGAGATCCTGGCCTCGCTCGGCTTCCGGCGCCTGACGGACGTGATCGGCCGCACCGACCTGCTGCGGCAGGTCAGCCGCGGGTCGGAGGACCTCGACGACCTCGACCTCAACCCGCTGCTGGTGAAGGCCGATGCCGGCCCGCACGCCGCCTATTGCACCCAGGAAGGCCGGAATGAGGTGCCGGAGACGCTGGACGCCGACATGATCCGCGACGCGGCGCCGCTCTTCGAGCGCGGCGAGAAGATGCAGCTCACCTACACCATCCGGAACACCCACCGGGCGATCGGCACCAAGATCAGCAGCCGCATCGTCCGCCGCTTCGGGATGGAGGGGCTGCAGGCCGGCCATCTCACGGTGCGGCTGCGCGGCACGGCCGGCCAGTCGCTCGGCGCCTTCGCGGTGCGCGGGCTGAAGCTCGAGGTGTTCGGCGACGCCAACGACTATGTGGGCAAGGGCCTCTCGGGCGGCACCATCGTGGTGCGGCCGGCCCCGTCCTCGAACCTCGTCTGGAGCGAGAACACCATCATCGGCAACACGGTGCTCTACGGCGCGACCTCGGGCGAGCTCTTCGCCGCGGGCCAGGCCGGGGAGCGCTTCGCCGTGCGCAACAGCGGCGCAACCGCGGTGGTGGAGGGCTGCGGCGCCAATGGCTGCGAGTACATGACCGGCGGCACGGTGGTCATCCTGGGGCCGATGGGCGACAATTTCGGCGCCGGCTTCACCGGCGGCCAGGCCTTCCTCTACGACGCCCGTAACACCTTCGAGCAGCGGGTGAACGGCGAGTCGTTGCTCTGGACGCGACTCGCCTCGGCGCATTGGGAAGGGGTGTTGCGCGACCTGATCCTCCGCCATGTGCGGGAGACCGGCTCGCCGCTGGCCGCCCGCCTGCTGAACGACTGGGAGCAGGAGCGCGGCCGCTTCTGGCAGGTGGTGCCGAAGGAGTATGCGAGGTACCTGCCGGCGCCGATGGAGGAGGCCCCGGCCGTGGCTGCCGAATAGCGAAAGCTGCGGCTTCCGCACGCGGCGCGCGAGTGGCATAAGGCGCGCCCGTGCGTATCCTCTACCACCTGCCGCTCTCGCCCTTCTGCCGCAAGGTCCGCCTGGCCATGGCGGAGAAGCGCATCCCCTTCGAGCTCCGCCTGGAGCGGGTGTGGGAGAGGCGGCCGGAGTTCCAGGAGCTGAACGCCGCCTGCACCGTGCCTGTGCTGCAGGAGGAGAACGGCCTCGCCATCGCCGACAGCAGCGCGATCTGCGAATACCTGGACGAGGCCTATCCGGACATCACCCTGTTCGGCCGGACGCTCGCCGAGCGCGCCGAGGTGCGCCGCCTGGTCGCCTGGTTCGACGGCAAGTTCGGCCAGGAGGTCACGGGCAACCTCTACTACGAGAAGCAGATGAAGCGGCTGCTCGGTCGCGGCAACCCGGATGCCGCGGTGATCCGTGCCGGTTACGCCAACCTGCGGCCGCATCTCGATTACCTCGGCTGGCTGGCGGAGACGCGGCCCTGGCTGGCCGGTTTGCATGTGAGCCTGGCGGATTTCGCCGCCGCCGCGCACCTCTCCGTGCTGGACTACATCGGCGACGTGGACTGGACGATGAACGAGGCGGCCAAGGACTGGTATGCGCGAGTCAAGTCCCGCCCGGCCTTCCGCGCCATCCTGGCCGATCGCGTCAGCGGCGTGGCCCCGCCGCCGCACTACGCCGACCTCGATTTCTGAGTATCCTCCCCCGCTTGGGTGGGGAGGAGCACATCATGGCCGAGGACTGGCTGGGCCTGGCCGGCAAGGTCGTCGTCGTCACCGGCGCGGCGGGGGGCATCGGCAGCGCCACCGCCGCGGCCTTCCATGCGGCGGGGGCGGCCGTCGCGCTGCTCGACCGCGATGCGGCGGGGGCCGAGGCGGAAGCGGCGCGGCTCGGCGGGGAGCGCGCCATCGGTCTTGGCTGCGACACCACCGATCCAGCGAGCCTGGCCGCAGCGGCGGAGGCGGTCGCCGCCCGGCTCGGGCCCGCGGAGGTGCTGGTGAACAATGCCGGCATCCTGCGCCCCGGGTCGCTGGCCGAACTGCCGCTCGCAGAATGGAACGCGCTGCTTGCGGTGAACCTGACCGGCTACCTGCTCGCCGCCCAGGCCTTCGGGCGCGGGATGCGGGAGCGGGGGTCTGGCGCGCTGGTGCACATCGCCTCCATCGCCGCGAGCAACCCGCAGCCGCGGAGCGGCGCCTACAGCCCGTCCAAGGCCGCGGTCGCCATGTTGTCGCGCCAACTCGCCCTGGAATGGGGACCGGAGGGGGTACGCAGCAACGTGGTCAGCCCCGGCCTGGTGCGCACGCCGATGTCGGAGAGCTTCTACGCGAGCCCCGGCGTGACGGAGCGGCGCGAGGCGATGGTGCCGCGTCGCCGCATAGGCACCCCGCAGGACATCGCCGATGCGGTGCTGTTCCTGGCGAGCCCGCGCGCCTCCTAT
>DASQVL010000227.1:0-3530 GCA_035640795.1 Crenalkalicoccus sp.
GGCGCCGGTCCGCAGGCTGCTGGCGGCCCGGGTTGCAGCGGCCGGTGCGCTCCAGTCTGCGCCGGCGCCTCGGCCGCTGGCGCCCCGACCGCTACGGCCGCGCCGGCGGCGCCGGCCGGCTCTCCACCGCCGCAGGCGGCGGATCCAGGGCCGGATAGGGCCGCGGATAGGTGATCGCCTCCCTCGGCCCCGGCGGGCGTGGCGGTCCGACGCGGCCGCAGCCGGCCAGCGCCAGAAGGGCGAGCGACGCGGCGAGGATGCGCGTCATCCCAGCCGCTCCCGCCACTCCGCCGCCATGCGCCGGACATTCTCCGGCGCCGTGCCGCCGTAGGACGTGCGGGAGGCGACCGAGGCGGCGACGCTCAGCACGCCGAACACGGCTTCGGTGATGCGCGGCTCCTCCGCCCGCATCTCCTCGAGCGTCAGTCCCGCGAGATCGCATCCCTTCGCCTCCGCCCGTGCGACCAGCCGCCCGGTCACATGGTGCGCGTCGCGGAAGGGCAGCCGCAGCTCCCGCACCAGCCAGTCCGCCAGGTCCGTCGCCGTGGCGAAGCCGGCGCCCGCCGCCTGCGCCATGCGCGCCGCATCGGGCCGCATGTCGCGCACCATGCCGGAAGTTGCCGCCAGCGCCAGGGCCAGCGCCTCGGCGGCGTCGAACACGCCCTCCTTGTCCTCCTGCAGATCCTTCGCATAGGCCAGGGCGAGGCCCTTCACCACGGTCAGCAGCCCGACCAGCGCGCCGGTGATGCGCCCCGCCTTGGCGCGGACCAGCTCCGCCGCATCCGGGTTGCGCTTCTGCGGCATGATGGAGGAGCCGGTGGTGAAGGCGTCGGAGAGCCGCACGAAGCCGAAATAGGGGTTGGTCCAGAGCACCATCTCCTCGGCAAAGCGGGAGAGGTGCGTGGCGCAGATCGCCGCGGCCGAGAGGAATTCCAGCGCGAAGTCGCGCGCGCTGACGGCATCCAGCGAATTGCGCATCGGCCGGTCGAAGCCGAGCGCCGCCGCCGTCATGTGGCGGTCGATGGGGAAGCCGGTGCCGGCCAGCGCGGCGGCGCCGAGCGGGCTCTCGTTCAGCCGCGCCCGCGCATCCAGCATTCGCCCGCGGTCGCGCGCGAGCATCTCCACATAGGCCAGCAGGTGGTGGCCGAAGGTGACGGGCTGCGCCGGCTGCAGATGGGTGAAGCCCGGCATCACCGTCGCCGCATGCTCCTCCGCCCGCGCCACCAGCGCCCGCATGCAGTCCTCGATCTGCGCGGCGAGGCCATCCATGGCGTCGCGCACCCAGAGGCGGAAATCGGTCGCCACCTGGTCGTTGCGGCTGCGCGCGGCGTGCAGGCGCTTGCCCGCCTCGCCGATCGCCTCCGTCAGCCGCGCCTCGAGGTTCATGTGCACGTCCTCGAGCGCCTCGTCCCAGGCGAAGTCGCCCGCCTCGATGCGCCGGGCGATCTCCGCGAAGCCGCGGCGGATGGCCGCCTCCTCCTCCGCCGAGATGATCCCCACATGCGCGAGCATCGCGGCATGGGCCAGGCTGCCCCTCATGTCCTGCCGCCAGAGCTTGCGGTCGAAGCCGATCGAGGCATTGATCGCCTGCATGATGGCGGAGGGGCCTTCGGCGTAGCGCCCGCCCCAGGCCTGGTTGGCGGAATTGGACAAGGACACGCTTCCGTGCGGAGTGCGATGCATCGCCGCGGCCTGCTGGCCGCAGCCGGCGGGACCCTACTCGCCGCCCTTCCCGGCCGGCAAGGCCGCGCCGCCGAACTCGGCAGGCTGGTGGAGGGCGCGCCGAAGCCGCTGCCCGAGCTCTCCTTCACCGATGCCGAGGGGCAACCGCACAGCATGGCCGAATTCGCCGGCCGCGGCGTGCTGGTCAACCTCTGGGCCACCTGGTGCGCGCCCTGCGTGGCGGAGATGCCGGCGCTCGACCGCGCCCAGGCGGCGCTGCAGGCGGAGGGCGTGGTCGTGCTGCCGCTCTCCTCGGACCGGGGCGGGCGGGCGCTGGTGGAGCCCTTTTACCGGGAGCATGGGATCACCCGTCTCGGCATCTGGCTCGATCCACGCGGGGCGGCGCAGCGCGCGCTCGGCATCCGCGGGCTGCCGACGTCGATCGTGGTGGACCGGCAGGGGCGGGAGCGGGCGCGGCTGGAAGGCGGCGCTCCCTGGGACAGTCCGGCGATGCTGACGGCGCTGCGGCATCTGATGGCGCCGGAGGTGCCGGAGGGGGAGAAGGCGTGACGCAGAGGGGCGCTGCCCTCCGCAGCCGACGCGTCCGCAGAAACGCGGTTTCCAAAGTCCTTTCGGCCTTTGGCGGGAGTGGGAGTTTGAGGGAGAGGGCAGCGCCCTCTCCCTCAACCCCTCACCGCCTGTCCCGCATCCGGTCCATCAACGCCTTCTCCTGCCCGCCATCGATCTCGATCATCGTCCCGTTCACGAAGTGCATGAGCGGCGAGGCGAGCATGGCGACCAGGTTCGCGCATTCCTCCGGCTCGGCGATCCGGCCCACCGGGATGCTGGCCGGCGCCAGCTTGTCGGCCTCCTCGTAAGGCAGGCCCATGTCGCGCGACATGGCGGCGACCAGGCCAGCCCAGCGCTCGGTCCGCACCGGGCCCGGATTCACCGCGCAGAAGGTGATGCCGTGCTTTGCATACTGACCAGCCAGCGCCAGCGTCAGGTTCTGGCCGGCGGCGTTGGCCGCGCCCGGCACGATCTCCCAGTAGCTGGGCTTCACGCCGTCATTGCCGATCAGGTTCACCACGCGCCCGCCGCCCTGGCGCACCATGATGGGCAGGGCGTGGCGCAGGCAGCGCACATAACCCAGGAATTTCAGCTGCAGGCCCTTCTCCCAGTCGGCCTCGGTCAGCGTCTCGATCACGCCGCCAGGGGCGGAGCCCGCATTGTTCACCAGGATGTCCACGCGGCCGAGCGCGGCGTGCGCCTGCTCGACGAAGCGCTTCGCGTCGGCGTCCTTCGTCAGGTCGGCCGGGATCGGCACCACCTTGCGGTTCGTGCCCTCGGCGATCGCGCGCGCAGCGGCCTCCAGCACGTCCAGGCGGCGGGCGCAGATCGCCACATCGCAGCCCTCCCGCGCCAGGACGCGGGCGATCGCCTTGCCGATGCCCTCGCTGCCGCCGGTGACCAGCGCCGTCCTGCCGGCGAGCTGCAGGTCCATGGTCCACTCCTCCTGATCGCGGAGGGAAGCCTAGAAGGCGGCCGCGCGCCCGCGCAAGTTCAGGCCCAGCCGCGCGCCAGGCGGCGGATGGCGGTCGCCGCGGGGCGGCGGCCCTCGCCGACATACTCCTCGTGGTAGTCCTCGATGCGCGCGGGGTCGTAGAGGTAGTTCACCATCAGCCCCGCGCTCTCGCGCAGGCCTTTCTCGGAGACATCGCCGCGCCAGTTCACCCGCTCCACCCGCGCGCCGTTCGAGAGGTGGAAATGCGCCACCGGATCGCGCGCCCGCTTCGGCCGCCGGGGCGCGCTCTCGTTCAGCAGGTAGCCGGCGCAGAGCCGCATGAGCACGGGCTCCAGCGCCCGCG
>DASQVL010000228.1:0-5750 GCA_035640795.1 Crenalkalicoccus sp.
ACCCAGGCGGAGCTCGGCGGTGCGCAGCTCGCCGGCGCCGACCTGCAGGAGGCGGTGGCGCCGCATCTCATCGTGAACGAGGGGTCGCTCGCCGGGCTGCGCGCCGCGGGCGCGATGCTGGAGCACGCGGTGTTCTGCAAGGTCGATCTGCGCGGCGCCGATCTATCGGGCGCGCTGCTCGGCAGCGCCGCCTTCATCGGCGTGCAGGCCGAGGGGATGCGGGCGGAGCGCGCCGACCTGACCCGCGCCGTCTTCGTCGAGGCCTGCGACCTGCGCGCGGCGCGCCTCGCCGGCGCGCGGCTTGCCGGCGCCAATCTGCGCGGCGCGCGGCTGGAGGGCGCCTCCTTCGACGGCGCGCTGCTCGACGGCGCGGACCTTTCGGACAGCCTCGCCCAGGGCGCCTCCTTCGACCTCGTCCGCGCGCGCGGCGCGCGCTTCGTCTGCGCCGACCTGCGGGGCGCGCGGCTGACCCGCGCCGACCTCATGGGGGCGAGCCTGTCGCGCGCCGATGTGCGCGGCGCCGATCTCAGCCAGACCAGCTTCCACGAGGCCGATTTCGCCCGCATCCACGGCGACGGCGCGACCCGCTTCGAGGGCGTGCAGCGCACGCGGGTGCGGCTGAACCCGCGCCGGACGCCGGCATGAGCCGCGCGGCGCTGGAGGCGCTGGTGCGCGACGGCGAGGTCATCGGCCGCGACCACGGCTGGGCCGGCGCGAAGCTCGCGGGCGCCGACCTGTCGGGCGCGATCATGGAGGGCGCCAATTTCTCCAACGCCGATCTGCGCGGCGCGAATTTCCGGGAGGCCGTGCTGACCGGCGCGCGCTTCGACGATGCCGACCTTTCGGGCGCCGATTTCGCCCAGGCAAGCTTCTCCGATTGCAGCCTGACCCGGGCCCGGCTGCTGCACGCCAAGGCGCCGCTCTGGAACGCCATCGGCTGCAGCCTGCGCGGCGCGCTGCTCGCGGGCAGCGACCTCCGCATCGCCAACATCATCAATTGCCGCCTGAGCCGCGCGAGCTTCGCCGAGGCGGATTGCAGCAAGGCGCGCTTCGCGAAGTGTCGCACCGACGGGCTCGACCTCTCCCGCGCGAATTGCGAGGGCGCGGTGTTCCTCGAGGCCGACCTGGTGCAGGCGCAGCTCGCGGGCACCCGCTTCCTGCACACGGTCTTCATGGTCTCGCGCTTCGCCGGGCGCTCCCTGCAGGGGGTGGCGCTGCCCTCCTGCCTGCTGATGGAATGCGACCTCTCGGGCTGCGACCTCTCGGGTTGCGACCTCACCCAGGCGAACCTCGCCAAGGCGAAGCTCGCCGGCGCGCGGCTCGAGGGCGCGCGTCTCGCCAAGGCGATCCTGATGGAGGCGGAGCTGCCGCGCTCCCTGCTGCGCGGCGCGGAGCTTTCGAGCGCCATCCTCTCCGGCGCCGATGTGACGGAGGCCGACCTCACCGGCGCGCGCCTCTACCAGGCGATCTGCGTCGGGCTGAAGGCGCCGCGCGCGCGGCTTGCGCAATGCGACCTCACCTATGCCGATCTCAGCCATGCCGACCTCACCGGCGCCGACCTGGCCGGCGCGACGCTGACGCGCGCGAACCTGCACGAGGTGAGGGAGGACGGGGCGCGCATGCCCGACCGCCGCGCCGCCCTGCCGCCCGATCCGGAGCGGCGGCAGGCCGAGCTGTGGCAGCGGCGCTGGACCGGCGCCGGCGCATGACAGGCAAGGGGGACCAGGACCGATGAATGCGATCAGCGGCCTTGCCGCGACGGGCAGCACCGCCTTGGCCGAGGTGCTGGCGCGCGAGGGCGAGGAGCTGGTGCTGCGCCAGGAGAACGGGCTTTCCACCGCCGCGCGCCGCGCCTTCTCCTGCCTCGTCCAACCGGAGTCGGGCGACCGCGTGCTGGTGGCCGCGGCAGGGGAGGAGGCCTTCGTCCTCGCCGTGCTGGAACGCCGCGGCGGGCGGCCCATGACGCTCGCGCTGCCGGATGGCGCGACGCTCGCCGCGCCGGCAGGCCGGCTCGCGGTCGCCGCGGAGACGCTGGTGCTGGAGGCGCGGCGCGGCCAGGTGGCGGTGCAGGAGCTCGGCCTCTCCGGCAAGCGGCTGGACGCGCGCCTCGGTCGCATCGCCCTGGTCGCCGAGGCGATCGAGACGCTGGCCGAGCGCGTGCTGGGCCGGTTCCGGCGCAGCTACCGCTTCGTCGAGGAGGGCGAGCAGCTGCGCGCGCGCGACATCGACCAGCGCGCGACCGGCCATCTGAACCTGCAGGCGGAGACCACGACGCTGCAGGCCGGGCTGCTGGTGAAGCTGGACGCCGCGCAGATCCACATGGGCTGAGGAGGCGGCGCGATGTTCGCCAACACCCAGATGATGGGCCTCGACTTCGCCTTCCCGGATGTCTGCCTGACACCCGCAGGGCCGGCGGTGGTGCCGATCCCCTATCCGAACTTCGCGCTGGGCCCGACGGCGATCCCGAGCCAGTTCACCACCTTCATCATGGCAATGCCGGTGCACAACATGGCGACGGTGACGCCGCTGACCAATGGCGACAACGCAGGCGTCCTCACGGGCGTCGCCTCCGGCACCGTGATGGGCCCGTCGCGCCACCTGCTCGGCTCCTTCACCACGCTGGTCGGCGGCATGCCGGTGACGCGCCTCACCTCCATGTCGCTGCAGAACAGCACCAACATGGTCGGCGCGCGCATTGTGCCGAGCCAGGTGACGACGCTCATCCTCGCACCCTGACGGCAGCGGCGGCGGCGGCGGTCGCGGCGCAACCCGCGCCGCGCACCGTCGTTCCTCCTCTGGCCGCGCGGCGCCAGCACGCCGCGGGCAGGTGCCAGAGCAGATAGCGGACGGGCGGTGACCGCCCGGGAGTGCGAATCTGCTCTACAGACAACGTGCTGGAGCGGTTTCCACGAGCGCAGGCGAGTGGAAAGCGTTCCAGGGCCGCCGCAGCGCGCGGCGTCGCCCGCCAGCTGGAGATTTGCCCGTGGTCACCCAGACCGACGTCACCCTCGCCCAGTTCTCCCACGATGCGTATTTCGACGCACCCACCCTGCCCACCGGCTTCACCGCGCTGCCGGACGCCGCCATCGCCCCCGCCCTGGTGCCTGGCGCCACCTACCAGGGCGGCGTGTTCCATGAGGGCAATGGCGCAGCGCTGCTCGGCACCGGGGTGGTCAATGGGGAGGAGACGCTCGTCCTCGCCTTCCGCGGCAGCGATGACCGCACGGATTCCATCCAGGACCTGACCGGCATCAACGCCGCCTATGGCGACTTCACCGGCCTTGTCGCCGCGGTGGAGGCCTATGCGCGCGCGAGCGGCATCCCGCAGATCGCGGTTACCGGCCACAGCCTGGGCGGCGCCATGACGCAGATCGTCATGGCGACGCATGCCAATGACGCGCAGCTGGCCTGGACCGGCGACAGCTTCGGCTCGCCCGGCGCGCAGATCGGCGCGGCGCCGGATGCGCGGCTGCAGCAATTTGTCATCGCGGACGACCCGGCGGTGGTGCTCGGCGTGCATCGCGGCGAGATCGGCGACGCGTTGCAGCACGACCCGGTGCTCGCCACGGCTGCGGCCCATGGCATTGCCGCCGAGCTGCCCGGGCTGACGCCGGAGGACGCGCTGGCCAGCCTGCCGACGCTCACCGCGAATTACGTGAACAACGGCACGCTGGTGCTGCTGCCGGATGTGAGTGGCGGCACCGACCCCGCCTCGGCGGTCGCGGACCTGTCGCGGGCCGACCCGGCGCGGCACGAGTCGACGCTCCTCTACCTGCAGGAGGTGGCGGCGGCGGCGGATGGCGGGCCGGCGCGGGTGGTGCCGCAGGGGGCGGACGACCCGGAATCCGTGTTCGACGTCGCGCTCTACGAAGGGATGTATCCGAACGGCACGCGGGCGGATGCGGCGGTGCAGTCCCTGCTGCACGGCTTCGCCGACCCCTTCCAGGCCGCGCTGCAGCAGGCCTCGGCGAACCTGCAGCACGACCTGCAGCATCTGCTGTAGCGGCCGCGCAGCCGTCAGGGCAGCGGCTCGAAGCGGCGCCAGCTCCGCGCCGGCAGCATCATCCCGTCCAGCGCCTGCACCGCGCGCGCCAGCAGGATGGCGAGAGCGCGCGCCGTCCCGGCGAGTTGTCGCCACATGCCCGGAACCCTCCCGCCGCGCCGGCGCCCGCGCGCCGGCCGCGTCCCATGCTCAGGAAGCACGATCTTCCTCAACACTTGGTTAACGGCGCGGCCCGAACCGGACCATCCGGTGGCGATGGTCCGGGCGGGACATCTCGCGTGGCGCGCGCGGCGCATCCCGGGACGGGGTCGAGATCGCGTGGGAAAAGCCAAGTTAACTTGCCAGCCCGCGATCATCCGGGTTCGCCTGGGGCGGGAGATCGGGATGAGCTATGATGGCATCGCCGCAGGCCAGTCCTTCGGACGGCTGCGGGTTCTCGACGAAGCCGAGCCATATGTCTGGCGGGGCCAAGTCGCACACCGCCGCTGGATCTGCGTGTGCGCCTGCGGCAGCCAGACCGAGGTGCGCAATGACAGCCTGAGCCGCGGCGTGACGCGCAGCTGCGGCTGCCTGCGAGACGACGAGACGCGCGAGCGTGCGCGGCTGCATGGCGGCCGGGCGGGCGGTCGCCGCTCGCCCGAGTACAATGCGTGGGAGGGCATGATCCGCCGTTCCCGCGCGCCGGTGTGCCGGCGCTGGCGGCCGGATATCGGCCGCGGCTTCGAGGCCTTCCTGGCCGATATGGGGCCGCGGCCCAGCCCGGCGCATCGGCTGGTGCGGCGGGATGCGTCGCGGCCCTACTCGCCGGCGAATTGCCGGTGGGCGGCGGACGTGCCGCGGCAGGGGGTGCCGCGGCGGGTGATCACCTATCGCGGCCGCCAGATGACGCTGAAGGCGGCGGCCTCGGCGGCGGGGGTGGGGTATGCGCTGCTGTGCAAGCGGCTGGAGCGGGGCTGGCCGGAGCGGCGGGCGCTGAGCGGGTGATGCGGGCGGCCCTTCCAAGCCCCCCGGCGGGATGATCGCGCCGGGGGGGCATGACCGCTGAACACAACGCTGGCGGCGCGCCCGCGCCGCCCGCCCGATCCTCAGGCGAACAAGACGGCGTGCTGCGCGTCGATCGCGCTGACCCCGGCCAGCAGGATGGTGCCATGGTCGGCGGCCAGGCCACCGAGCCCGCCATAGCTGATCTCCAGCCCTTCGGCGGTCTGGTGGAAGACGACTTCCTTGGGGGAGAGGCCGACGAACTCGATGTGGTCCAGGCCGTCCTGGAAATTGCGGATGACGTCGGCGCCGCCGGCGCGGCTGAACACGAACATGTCCGCGCCGCCCCTGCCCTTCAGCACCTCGTCGCCTGCGGTGCTGGCCAGGATGTCGTCGCCCTCCGTCCCGATCAGCTGGTGCATGGCTGAGTGACCTCCCTTGTCCACGCGACCAGGGCGGGAGGATCCCGCCGGCGGGGACAACCTCTAATCGCACCACCTACACCACTTACACCAATCGTAATTGCGCGAGCCGATCGCTCCGGGCACGATGCGAGGCATGGGACGCCCGCCCCCGCCCGAGCCGAACGAGCGCAAGAACGTCACCTTGCCGCGATCGCTCTGGGCTGCGGTGGCCGCGTATCGTTTCGCCGAGCGCATCGGCACCGAGGCGGAGGCGGTGCGGCGCCTGTTGCGCGCGGGGCTGCGGGCGGAAACCGGGCAGCCG
Source organism: Crenalkalicoccus sp. (assembly GCA_035640795.1). Lineage (GTDB taxonomy): Bacteria > Pseudomonadota > Alphaproteobacteria > Acetobacterales > Acetobacteraceae > DASQVL01. The sequence goes on from DASQVL010000228.1 coordinate 5,711, forward strand.
GCACTGCAGGCAGAGCCGGGCGAGGGTGGCCCGCCGGGCG
>DASQVL010000229.1:0-4444 GCA_035640795.1 Crenalkalicoccus sp.
GCGCCAGCGTCGCCCGCGGGCCGAGCGGGAAGGCGGGCCCGCTCAGCGCCGCCTCGGCCACCTCGAGCCGGCCGGCGCGGAGCGCCGCTGCGGCGCGGCGGAGCAGGGTGATCGCGACCTCCGGTGGCGTGTCCGGCGCCATGCCGATGGCGGCGCGCATCTCCGCCCGCGCCACGTGCAGCTGGTGCGTGACGGCAGGATTCACCTCCGGCGCATAGCGCGGATTGGTGTCGAATTGCTGGGTGAGGAATTCCAGCTGCGCGGCAGCGAGCGCGGCGCCGGCGGGGTCGCCGCGATACTGCGCCATGTTGCCCAGGCGCTGCGGAGCGTAGAGTGCGGCGCCGCGCACCGGGTCGCCGAAGCCGAACAGATAGTCCCCCGCCGGATCGGCGGCGCAGGCGAGCAGGGGCAGGGCGAGCAGCGCGGCGCGCAGCGGCTGCATCACGAGGGCGCCAGCCGCAGCACCAGCAGAAGCGCGGGGCGGGCCGAGGCGTTGCGTCCGCGCACACAAGACGTCCGGAGGACCCCCATGCGCGGCATCCTGCTCTGGCTGCTCGGCATCCCGATCCCGATCATCATCCTGCTCTATCTGTTCCACGTCATCTGACCAGTCGCCGCTTCGAGGCTGTGCGACGCCCGCCTCGGACGGGCGCGGCCCTGTCAACGCGCTGGAGCGGTTGCCGCGAGCGGAGGCGCGTGGCGACCGCTCGAGCCCGTGAGCGGGCCGGAGTAGTGCCCGTGACAGGATAGCGGCGCGGCCCCGGAGGATTTTCGGGCGAAGCGTGCAGCGATTCGTCGCGCTGTGCACGGCGCCGGTGGACCGCGTCAGCGCGCGCCGTGCCGCCACACATGATATGGCCGGCGGAGCTGCCGCCGGCCGGAGTCCGATCTCATTGGACCTGGGCGACAGGGGCCGCGGCCTGGCACCGCGGCCCCGCGCCGTTCAGCGCAGCACGATCTCGACGCGGCGGTTCTGCGGCTCGCGCACGCCGTCGGCAGTCGGCACCAGCGGCCGGCTCTCGCCGAAGGCCTGGATGGTAATCTCGTTGCGCTGGATACCGTGGCGCACGAGCTCGGCCGCGACCGCCTCGGCGCGGCGCCGCGACAGGCGCAGGTTGTAGTCCGCCGGGCCGGAGCGGTCGGCATGGCCCGCCACCTCGATCCGGGTGACCTGCAGGCGCTGCGCGTTCTGCGCCGCCTCGGCGATGATCTCGCGCGCGCGCGCCGTCAGGTCGGCGCGATCCCAGTCGAAGAAGACCAGATAGGTGCGCGCCGGGGCAGGCGCCGGGGCGGGCGGCGGCGCCACCTGCGCCACCGGCGGCGGGGGCTGGAAGAAGGCGTAGCGCAGGCCGATCAGCACGGAGTGGTTGCCATTGTCGACCTTCAGCCGGGTGCCGCCCACCACGTTCGTGGTGCCGTCCGCGAAGATCTTCGCGGCGAAGCGGTTGTCATAGGTCGCGAAGTAGCGGTACTCGGCAGTGAAGGAGAGGCCGGGGACGCCGAATTGGGTCAGCGGGACGGCGGCACCGGCGATCCCCTGCCAGGCGAAGTTGCCCTCGGTGCCGCTGCTGTCGATCCGCACGCCGCTGACGCTGGTGCCGCTGACTCCGCGCCAGTCTGTCCAGGCGTAGCCGACGCCGACACCGATGTAGGGCTGGATGAAGCTCGGCGCGAGGCCGAAATTCGAGAGGTCGAAATCGTAGAAGCCGTTCACCATCACGCCGGCGGTGGACTGGATGCCCTTGGCATTGCCGTGCGCCCAGAGCAGCGGGGAGAAGCCGTTCAGCTTATTGAAGTCGTTCTGGCGGTAATTGCCCTCGACCTCCACCCGGAAGCCGTTGCCGAAGCCCCAGCCGAGGGACGCGACGCCCACGAAGCCGCCCTTGTAGATGGCGCGGCCGCGGCCGAGCACGGGAAGGGTGGGCGCGAACAGCTGGTTGGGGCGGAGGTCGGCCGTCTCGGTCTGGTTCCAGCCGGCGCCGGCGCCGACATAGAGGCCGGTCACCGGCTGCGCAACGACATAGCCGGGGGTGGCCAGCAGCGTCGCGGCGAGCAGCGCCTTGCGCAAAGTCATCCTCGATCTCCGTTGCAGGTGCGGACGTGGATACCCGAAGGGCTGCAATGCCGCACCGTTCCGATAAGCAGAATGAGTGCACTCGGGCTTGGTTCACCCTCACGTTCTCGCGTGCGCCGCGCGTGGCCGCGATGCCACACAATCGGCTGCGGCGGCATGGAAGGACCGCGCCGGACTCAGAACCGGAATCAGAAAGGGCGCCTTGCGGCGCCCTTCCCTTACGCCCGAAGCGCTGCGGCTCGCGTCAGCGCAGCACGATCTCGACGCGGCGGTTCTGCGGCTCGCGCACGCCGTCGGCGGTCGGCACCAGCGGCCGGCTCTCGCCGAAGGCCTGGACGGTGATCTCGTTGCGCGGGATGCCGTGGCGCACGAGTTCGGCCGCCACCACCTCGGCGCGACGGAGCGACAGGCGCTGGTTGTACTGCACCGTGCCGGAGCGGTCGGCATGGCCGGCCACCTCGATCCGGGTGACCTGCACGCGCTGCGCGTTCTGCGCCGCCTCGGCGACGATCTGCCGGGCGCGGTCGGTCAGGTCGGCGCGATCCCAGTCGAAGAAGACCAGGTAGGTGCGGGCGATCTGCGGCGCCGGCGCCGGCGCCGGGGCGACGACCGGGGCGGGCGGCGGCGCGACGCCGAAATTGTACCGCAGGCCGACCAGGATCGAGTGGTTGTAGTCGGTCGGCTTGATGGTGGCGCCGGTCGGCGCCACCGGCTGCACCGGGCCGGAGAAGCGGGTGACATCCAGCTTCGGGTCGAGCGTGCCGTAGAAGCGATACTCGCCGGTCAGGGCCAGGCCGGGCACATAGGCCGACAGGCTGTAGGCAAGACCGGCGATCGCCTGGTAGGCGAACTGCGTGTCGGTGTTGTTGCCGATCTGGTAGGTGGTCGGGAGAGCGTTCACGTTCGGCACGGTGAAGCGGACGTTCTGCCAGTCGCTCACGCCCGCGCCCACGCCGACGCCGAGATACGGCTGCACCGGCCAACCGGGCAGGGTGAAATCGTACAGGGCGTTCACCATGCCGCCATAGGTGCGCATGTACCCCGAGTTGCCCGAGCCCGGCAGGGTGCGACCGCTGACGGTGATCTTGTCGACGTCGTTCTCGCGCCAGTTGCCCTCGATCTCGAGCCGCAGGCCGTTGCCGAAGCCCCAGCCGATGGAGCCGACAGCCGCGTAGCCGACAGCGGTCGGGTCGACCTTAACGTTGTTGTTGGTCGACGGCTGCCGGAAGTTCGCGCCCGCGCCGAGGCCGACATACAGGCCGGTCACAGGCTGCGCCTTCGCGGCGACCGGCAACGCCAGCATGGTGGCGGCCAGCAGCGCCTTCCTGAGGCTCATCTCTCTCTCCTCGATCCCCTAACAGGCTCTCACGCGCGGCGCTGGCCGAAACCCGGTCCCGACTCCCACGCTGCGTGCGCCGAACGTAACATCGCGGACGCGGCTCTTGCAGCCGGGATAGCACCATTTCCGCACCGATGTGGCGGGGTCGCCACAGGCGTGATTGGCCTTTTTGTCACAGCCCCGCCAGGGCCACCCCCTCCGGCAGGGCGGCAAGGCTGCCGCGCGGCAGCAGCCGCGTGACATGGCCGAGCTTGCGCCCGGGACGGGCTTCCGCCTTGCCGTAGAGATGCGCGGCGAGGCCGCGGCGCCCGACCAGCTCCGGCCAGCGCGCCAGCCCGGCAGGACCCACCAGATTGCGCATAACGGCATCGTGATGCCGGGACGGATCGGCCAGCTTCAGGCCGGCCACCGCCCGCACATGCTGCTCGAATTGGCTGGCGAGGCAGGCCTCCAGCGTCCAGTGGCCGGAGTTGTGCGGCCGCGGCGCGATCTCATTGCCCAACAGCCGGCCGTCCGGCAGCACGAACATCTCGAGCGCGGCGAGGCCCACCAGGTCGAGCGCCTCAGCCACCCGGGCGGCATGGGCGCGGGCCGCGTCGCCCACGGCCTCCGGCACCCGGGCGGGGGCGAAGGAGAGATCGAGGATGTGGTCGCGGTGCCGGTTCTCGGTGGCGTCGAACACCTCGACCACGCCATCGGCGCCGCGGGCGGCGATGGCCGAGACCTCCGCGGCGAAGGGCACGAAGGCCTCGAGGATGAGCGGCTTCGGCGCGAGTCGCGCGAAGGCGGGGGCCAGATCCTCCGGCGCGCGCAGCACCGCTTGGCCGCGCCCGTCATAGCCGAGGCGCGTGGTCTTCAGCACGGCCGGCAGGCCGAGCGCGGCGACCGCCTCCGCGAGTTCCGCGAGGCTCTCCACCGGCCGCCAGGGGGCGACGGGGACGCCGGCCGCCTCCAGGAACCGCTTCTCGGCGATCCGGTCCTGGCAGGTGCGGAGCACCGCAACGCCCGGGCGGCAGGCCACCAACGGTTCG
>DASQVL010000230.1:0-2325 GCA_035640795.1 Crenalkalicoccus sp.
CCGGCAAGGCGGCGGCGGCGGACACCATCGCCGGCCGCACGCCGAACTACGACCGCGGCTACGCCTCCATCGCCGCCCTGTTCCCCTTCGGCGGCTACAGCGGCAACTTCAACCTGCAGAACACCTATGTCCGCACCGAGCAGGGCGGCGACATCAACGTGCTCGGCCCGGGCGGCGACTTCTTCCTGGGCGCGGTCACCGGCGCCGCCGACACCTTCCCCGACCGGGTCGGCGTGCTGACGCTGAACTACGGCAGCATCAGCATCTTCGCCCGCGACGACGTGCAGGTGGGGCAGAGTCGCGTCTTCACCGTGGATGGCGGCGACATCCTGATCTGGTCCTCGACCGGCGACATCAATGCCGGCCTCGGCTCCCGCACGGCGCGCTTCGTCCCGCCGCTCAACGTCATCTACAACCCGGACGGCACCTTCGTGCCGAACCCCGCCGGCACCGTCACCGGCTCCGGCATCGCCACCTTCACGCCCTTCACGCCGCTCGACCAGGTGGCGAGCCTCGCCGTCCCGCCGCAGACCCCGGCCGAGGCCCATGCGCAGCAGGAGGAGATTACGCGCCGCACCTCCCCCAGCATCAACCTGGTGGCGCCCGTGGGCGCGGTGGATTTCGGCGATGCCGGCGTGCGCTCCGCGGGCAACCTGAACGTCGCCGCGCTGACGGTCGTGAACGCGCTGAACGTGCAGGTGGCGGGCACCTCGACCGGCGTGCCGCAGCTGCGGGGGGTGAACGTGACGGCGCAGGTCTCGGCGGCGTCCACGGCCAACCAGGCGGCCGGCGCGGCGCAGCAGGTCGCGCGGCAATCCTCGCAGCAGGCGGGCCAGCCGCAGCAGCAATCCTCGGTGGTGATCGTGCAGGTGCTGGGCTTCGGCGGCACCGCGGCCGACGCGACCGGGCTGCAATAGGGCGGTGTCAGGCGCCGGAGGCGCGCTGGCGTTTGCGGGCGGCCGGGATCTCGATCCCGGCTGCGCCTGGCATCACCGCGGCGAGCGGACCAGCGGCGCCGGGCCGAAATCCTGCGGCGGCCGCTGCGGAACGACGGAGCGGCCGAAATTGTCGCCCAGCTGCTGCCGCGTGCCCTGCAGCGTGAAGCCGCCCAGCTGGTTGGGCGGACTGTCCACCGGATAGGGCACGTCCGCCGCGCTGCGCCGGCTGGCCGCGGGCGGCACGCTCTCGCGCAGCTGCCGGTTCAGGCAGTCATAGTAGTTCTCCTGCCCGACGCGGACATCCACGCAGGAGCGGCCGGCCGCTTCCGGCTGGGCGCGTTCCGGCTGGGCGCGGGCCCCGCCGGGCAGGGCGAGCAGCAGGGCGGAGGCGAGCAGTCCGGCGGTGCGCATGCGAGCCAGATGGGTCGTCCCGGTCGCCAGCGCAGGCGGGACCGGCATCACCTCTGCGCCACGCGCGCCCCACGCGGAGGCCGGGAAGGCGCCGTCGCGCGGGGCGGGAGTGCTCAGCGCGCCGCCTCGGCCGCCTTGCGCGCGCCCTCGGCGAAGCGGGCGAGCTGGATCTCGTCGATCTGCACCGGCTCGCGCCGCAGCATCTCGTTCAGCGCGAGCCGCGCCCGCTCATTCTCGCGATCCCGGCGCAGCGCCGTAGCCAGGCGCTCGCGCACCTCCTCGAAGGGGGCGGGGGCGGCCGGCCTGGTGCCCAGCATGCGGATCAGGTGCCAGCCATCGGCGGTGCGCAGCGGCTCGCCGATCGCGCCCTCCGGCAGGCCGGCCACGGCCTCCCGGATCGCCGGCAGCAGCCGGTCCTCCGGCACCCAGCCGAGATCGCCGCCCTGCGCGGCGGTGCCGCGCTCCTCGGAATGGCGGCGGGCGAGCTCGGCGAACTCCACCCGGTTGCGCGGCGCGGTCGCCTGCGCACGCAGCTCCTTCAGCCGGCGCTCGGCTTCCTTCTCGCGCGTCGGGGGGGCGCCGGGCGGGACGGCCAGGAAGATCTGCGCCAGGTGGTATTGCCGCGGCTGCATCAGCCGGGCGCGGCTCGCCTCGTAGGCGGCGCGCAGCTCGGCCTCGCCCGGGTAGTCCGGGTCGGGGCGGGAGAGGCTTTCGAGATAGGCGTCGGCGATCGCTGCCTGCCGCGCCTCCTCGGCCCGCGCCTTCACCTCCGGCCGCTGGTCGAACTGCGCCGCCGCGGCTTCCTGCAGCAGCATCAGCCGCAGCATGCGGCCGCGCACCCACTGGCCGAGCGCGGCCGGGTCGCGCAGCAGCGTCGCGCGGGTCTCCTCCGGCTCGCGGTCCAGCATGGCGCGCAGCATGGCGTCGGTCAGGGTGAGCGCGCCGCGGCGGGCGAGCAGCGTGCCCGGCTCCGGCA
>DASQVL010000231.1:0-3774 GCA_035640795.1 Crenalkalicoccus sp.
TCGCCGATTACCGCGCCATCGAGCGCGCGGCGCAGGAAGCCGCGGCGCAGCGCCTCGCCGTCCTGGCCGGCCGCGCCGGCGGCGGTTGACGGGCGCCGCCCCGCCGCGGAGCATCGCGCGACCGCAGGAGACCGCGATGCCCGCGACCGTGATCCGCAACGCCGACATCCTCCTCGCCTGGGACGCCGCGGCGCGCCAGCATGTCTACCTGACCGGCGCGGACCTCGCCTTCGAGGAGGGCCGCATCACCTTCGCCGGCCGATTCTATGCGGGGCCCGCGGAGGTGGAGATCAGCGGCAGCGGCCTGATGGTCATGCCCGGCCTGGTCAACATCCATTCCCACCCCTCGAGCGAGCCGATGAACAAGGGCTTCACCGACGAGGTGGGCTCGCCCGGCCTCTACAACTCCTCGCTCTACGAATACCTGCCGATCTTCCGCCCCGAGCCGGACGCCATCGCCGATTGCGTGCGCGTCGCCCTCTCCGAGTTGCTGCTCTCCGGCGTGACGACGCTCGCCGACCTCTCCATGGCGCATCCCGGCTGGCTCGACCTGCTGGCGGAGAGCGGGATGCGGGTCTGCGTCGCGCCGATGTTCCGCTCCGCCCGCTGGCTCACGAAGAACGGCCACCTGGTGGAATACGAATGGGACGAGGCGGCCGGCGAGAAGGCGATGGCCGAGGCCTTCACCCTCATTGAGCGCGCCGAGCAGCACGAAAGCGGGCGCCTCTTCGGCATGGCGGTGCCGGCGCAGATCGACACCTGCACGCCGGAGCTGCTGCGGGACAGCCGGGCGGAGGCGCGGCGGCGCGGCCTTTCCTGGCAGATCCACGCCGCGCAGTCGGTCGCCGAGTTCCATGAGATCACCCGCCGCCACGGCTTCACGCCCATTGGCTGGCTGCACGATCAGGGCCTGCTGGATGAGCGCGCCATCATCGGCCATGGCATCTTCCTCGACCACCACCCCTCCACGCCCTGGCACACCGACCGCGACCTTGCGATCCTCGCCGAGACCGGCACGACCGTCGCGCACTGCCCGACGGTCTTCGCGCGGCGCGGCATCACGCTGAAGCATTTCGGCAGGTATCGCCGCGCCGGCGTGAAGATGGGCGTCGGCACCGACACCTACCCGCACAACATGCTGGATGAGCTGCGGCTCGTCGCCTATCTGGCGCGCACCCAGGCGACCGACCCGCGCAGCCTGACCACGACCGAGCTCTTCGAGGCGGCGACGGTCGGCGGCGCCCGCGCGCTCGGCCGCGAGGATATCGGCCGGCTCGCCCCGGGCTGCCGCGCCGACCTGGTGCTGGTGGACGTGACGCATCCGATGATGCGGCCGATGCGCGACCCGGTGCGCAGCCTGATCTACGCCGCCGGCGACCGCGCCCTTCGCCACGTCTACGTGGACGGGCAGCCGGTGGTGCGGGACGGCCGCGTGCTGACCATGGACTATGCCGGCGCCGCCGCAAGGCTGCAGCAGGCGCAGGCGAGGGTCGCCGCCCGGGTGCCGGAACGCGACTGGGCGCATCGCAGCGCCGAGCAGATCGCGCCGCCCTCCTTCGCCTGGCGGTAAGGGTGGCGGGCCGCCGCGCCCGCCCTATCCTGGCGCCGGCAAAGGGAGGACACCGCCATGGTCACGCAGATCGTCTCGCCGCGGCTGATGCGCATCGGCGGCGGCGCCGTGTCCCAGGTGGCGGAGGTGCTGGCGCAGCTCCGCCTCTCGAAGCCGCTCGTCGTCACCGATCCCTGGATGGTCGCCTCCGGCACGGTGGAGCGCTGCCTGGAGCCGCTGCGCAAGGCCGGCCTCGCGCCGCTTCTCTTCTCCGAAACGGTCCCCGACCCGACCGACACGGTGATCGAGGCTGGCGCCGCCGCCCTCCGCGCTGGCGAGTATGACTGCCTGATCGGCTTCGGCGGCGGCAGCCCGATGGACACGGCGAAGGCCATGGCAATCCTCGCCGCCGGCCCGCCGGGCACGAAGATGCGCGCCTTCAAGGTGCCGGCGCAGGCGGACAGGGCGGCGGTGCCCGTCATCTGCATCCCGACCACGGCGGGCACGGGCAGCGAGGCGACGCGCTTCACCGTCATCACCGATACCGAGACCGACGAGAAGATGCTGATCGCAGGCCTCGGCGCGCTGCCGGTGGCCGCACTCGTGGATTTCGAGCTGACCTACAGCGTGCCGCCGCGCACCACCGCGGATACCGGCATCGACAGCCTGACCCACGCGCTGGAGGCCTATGTCTCGAAGCGCGCCAACCCGCACGCCGATACGCTGGCGCTCTCGGCGCTCCGCCTCATCGGCCCCAACCTGCGCGCCGTCTATCACCGCCCGCAGGATGCGGCGGCGCGCGAGGCGATGATGCTCGGCGCCATGCAGGCGGGGCTCGCCTTCTCCAACAGCTCGGTCGCGCTGGTGCACGGGATGAGTCGGCCAATCGGCGCGCATTTCCACGTGCCCCACGGCCTCTCCAACGCCATGCTGCTGCCCGCCGTCACCGAATACGGGCTGAACGACGCGCTGCCGCGCTACGCGGAAGCCGCGCGCGCGCTCGGCGTCGCGACGCGGGAGGATGCGGACCAGGTGGCCGGCGCGCGGCTGCTCCAGGAGCTGCGTGCGCTGAACGCCGAGCTCGCCGTGCCGGCGCCGCGCGCCTTCGGCATCCCGGAAGCGAAGTGGGAGGAGATGCTGCCGCTGATGGCGAAACAGGCCATCGCCTCCGGGAGCCCGGCGAACAATCCGCGCGTGCCGGACGAGGCGGCGATCATCGCCCTCTACCGCCGCGCCTATGGCTGACGCGCGGCCTGAGCGAGTTCCGCTCGCCCGTGCTTGCGGCAAATGCTCCGGCGCCTCACGTCAGGGCGGCTCCGCGCTCGCGCGCATTCATCCCAGGCACAGTTGAGATTGACATCTCAACTGCCCTCAAACGCCGGCGCCGCTCCGCGGCTTGGCTTCGCGGCCTCGGCCTGCTCCGCGGGCCGCAAGGTCGGTACTTCGTGCGCCTGGTATCACGCCCGTGCACGGCCCGCTCTGCGGTTCCGCCCGCTGCGCCAGCCCGCGCGCCAGGCCAGCAGCGCGGCGGAGGGCAGGGGACGCCCCACCGCGAAGCCCTGCGCCGCGGTCACGCCCAGGCCCTGCACCGCCGCCCAGAGCCGCCGGTCGGAAATCCCCTCGGCGATCACCAGCTGGCCGCGTCGCGCTGCTCCGCGCACCAGGCGCTGCACCTCCCGGCGCGCGCGCGCGTTGCGCGGCAGCGCCTCCACCAGGCTGCGGTCCAGCTTGAAGCCGGCGAAGGGCAGGGCGAGCAGTCGCGCCCGCGCATCGCCCATCAGCAGGTCGTCCAGCAGCACGCCGTGCCCGGCCCAGCGCAGCCGGAGCAGGGCGCGCCGCAGCAGGGCGCGGTCGCGCACCGGCACCGTCTCGGTCAGCTCCAGCGTCACCTGGGCCGACCGCAGCCCGGTGCCCGCCGTGGCGCGCCGCAACCATGCGGCCAGGTCGGGCTTCAGGAGTTGTGGCAGCGACAGGTTCACCGTGACGCCGAGGCCGAGCGGCCTCGGCAGGCCGCCGAGCTCGGCTGCGGCCTGGGAGGCGACGGTGAAGGCCAGGGCGCGCGCCAGGCCTGACCGCTCGGCCAGCGGCACGAAGGCCTCCGGCCCGATCGCGCCGCCCCGGCCGCGCCAGCGCGCCAGCGCCTCGACCAGGATGGGTCGCCCGTCCAGCAGCCGCACCACCGGCTGGAAGCGCACGCTGATCTCGCCGCTGGCCAGCCCGGCCCG
>DASQVL010000232.1:0-2724 GCA_035640795.1 Crenalkalicoccus sp.
CGCTTGGCCCCTGCACGGTCGCGCCGCTGCTGGATGCCGCGCTGCCGCCGGCGGAGCTGCTGCGCTTCCGCGAGGGTGCGCGGCTCGGCACCGAGCGCGAGATCGCCATCCTGTTCGCCGACCTGCGCGACTTCACGCAACTGGCCGAGCGGCGCCTGCCCTTCGACGTGGTGCACCTGCTGAACCGCTACTTCCGCGCGATGGGCGAGGCGGTGGAGGCGGCGGGCGGGCGGGTGGACAAGTTCATCGGCGACGGGGTGATGGCGCTGTTCGGCGCCGAGGCGGGCGGCGGGGGCCCGGCCGAAGCCTGCCGTGCCGGGCTTGCCGCGGCGCGGCTGATCTCGCGGCGCCTCGCGGAGCTGAACGCGGGCTTCGAGGCGGAGCTCGGCGAGCGGCTGCGGATCGGCATCGGGCTGCATGCCGGGCCGGCCATCATCGGCGAGATGGGGCATGGGCGGGCGATGGCGCTGACCGCGATCGGCGATGCGGTGAACACGGCGAGCCGGCTGGAGGCGGCATGCAAGCAGCTGGGCTGCGAGCTGGTGGTCTCCGAGGAGGTGTTCGCGCGGGCGGGGCTGGCGCCGGTCGGGGAGGCGCATGCGCTGGAGGTGCGCGGGCGACGGGAGGCCCTCGCGGTCAGGGCGGTGATGCGGGCGGGGGAGCTGGGCGAAGCCCTCGCGTGACCGTCAGGCGGCCTTCCGCGCGCGCATCCGGCATCAGCGCGCCCGCAGCCCCGCCACCAGGAAGGGCACGATCTCCTCGACCGCCCGCGTGAAGTCGCCCGAGTCGCAGGCGCCCCCGGACATCATCTCGAGCCGTCCCGTCCGCAGCAGCGTGTAGCGGTACGCGCCCATCATGAAGTAGATCCGCCAGCAGACCGTCTCGAAGGCCAGCTGCGGCAGCGCGCGCCGGAACGCCTCCAGATAGGCCAGCGTCGTCTCGTCATAGACCTGCGCCAGCACCTCCTTGCCGATATCCTCCGGCTCCGCATGCAGGCGCGCATGCATGCGCATGCTGGCGCTGCCCTCCGGCGTTGCCGAGTTCAGCATGAAGGGCTCGACGAAGGCGCGCACCAGCCGTTCGAGCGGGATGGCGCCGTCGGGGTGCTCGGCCTCGGCCTCGGCGAGCGCCTGTCGGCGCGCCTCCGTCACCCGCTCCGCCCCGCGACGATAGGCGGCTTTGTAGAGGTCCCGCTTGGCACCGAAATGATAGTGCAGCTGCGCCAGGTTCACGCCCGCGGCCTGGGCGATGGCGCGCGTCGGCGTCGCGGCGTACCCGTGCTCGGCGAACAGCGCCTGGGCGACGGCGAGGATCCGCTCCCGCGTGCTCGGCGCCTCCGCCGCTGCCGTCCCGATCGCCACCCCGTCCATGGCGCCACCCTTGACTCGGAACCCGGCGCCTGTCGAGATTTGGTCGGGCGACCGATTTAGAGGAGGGCGCCATGAGCGCAGCGCTGGACGTTGCAGGCCGGGGCCGGCCCGACCCCGTCGCTCGCGCCCGCGCCCTGCTGCCGCTGATCGCCGAGGCCGCGCCGCGCATCGAGGCCGCCCGCGCCCTGACGCCAGAGGTGCTGGACGCGCTGCACGGCGCCCGCCTGTTCCGCACCCTCCTCCCCGAGGTCTATGGCGGGGAGGAGGTGCGCCCTGCCATCTTCGTGCGGATGCAGGAGGCGATCGCCTCGGCCGACGCCTCCACCGCCTGGTGCCTCGGCCAGGCCTCCGGCTGCTCCATGGCCGCAGCCTACATGGCGCCGGAGATCGCGCGCGAGATCTGGGGCCGCGACCCGCGCGCCGCCATCGCCTGGGGCATGGGCAACGGGGTGGCCGAGGTGGTGCCCGGCGGCTACCGCGTGAGCGGCAAATGGCGCTTCGCCAGCGGCAGCCGCCACGCCACCTGGATCGGCGCGCACTGCAAGGTGAAGGAGCCGGACGGGTCCTGGCGCCATGACGGCGACGGCGTGCCGACCGAGCGCACCATGATGTTCCGCCGCGAGGCCGTCCGCATCACCGAGGACTGGAACGTGGTCGGGCTGCGCGGCACCGGCAGCGACACCTATGCGGTGGCGGAGGCCTTCGTGCCGGAGGCCTACAGCTTGCGGCGCGACACGGATGCCGAGCGGCGCCTGCCGGGGCCGCTCTACCAGTTCTCCACCACGCATCTCTATGCCTCGGGCTTCGCCGGCGTCTCGCTCGGCATCGCGCGGGCGATGCTCGATGCCTTCCGCGAAATGGCCATGGCGAAGACGCCCTCCGCCAGCGCGCGGCCCATGCGGGAGAGCGAGGTGATCCAGTCCGGCGTCGCCCAGGCCGAGGCGAAGCTGCGCTCGGCCCGCGCCTTCCTGCTGCAGACGCTGGAAGAGACGTGGGAGGCAGTGGCTGCGCGCGGGCACATGACGGTGGAGGAGAAGGTGCTGATCCGTCTCGCCTCCACCTCCGCCATCCACCGCGCCAAGGAAGTGGCGGAGTGGGCCTATTTCGAGGCCGGGGCGACCGCGATCTTCGAGGACCAGCCCTTCGAGCGGCGGATGCGCGACATCCATGCCTCCGCCCAACAGGTGCAGGGCCGCAGCGCCCATCTCGAGATCTGCGGCCAGTTCTTCCTGGGCGCCGAGCCCGCCGGGCGTTTCCTGTGATGGGGAGGGCAGAATGGGACTGCAGGGGCTGAACCACTACACGATCCGCCCGGCGGCGCTGGAGCGGACGCGGGAGTTCTACGAGGAGGTGC
>DASQVL010000233.1:0-26599 GCA_035640795.1 Crenalkalicoccus sp.
GAGGGGCTGAACGTCGGCAGCATCGACATCGGCACGGTGGGCGAGGCGCCGCCGATCTTCGCCCAGGCGGCCGGCGCGCCCATCGCCTATGTGGGCTACGAGCCCCCGGCGCCCGAGGGCGAGGTCATCCTGCTGCCCGGCGGCTCGGCCATAGCCCGCGTCGCCGATCTGCGCGGCAGGCGCGTCACGCTGAACCGCGGTTCCAACGTGCACTACTTCCTGGTGCGCGCGCTGGAGGAGGCCGGCCTTTCGATCCGCGAGGTGCAGACCGCCTTCCTGCCGCCGGCGGACGCCCGCGCCGCCTTCGACCGCGGCTCGGTCGACGCCTGGGTGATCTGGGATCCCTTCGCCGCCGTGGCCGAGAACGCGTCCGGCGCGCGGCGCCTGCGGGACGGCACGGGCCTCGTGCAGAACCACCAGTTCTACATCGTCTCGCGCCACGCGCTCGCCGCCAACCCGCGCGGCATCGCCGTCATGATCGAGGAGCTGCGCGACCTGCCGGCCTGGCTCGCCGCCAGCACGGAGCAGGCGGTCGAGATCCTGGCCGGCGAGACCCGGATGGACACGCCCTCGCTCCGCCTGACCCTGCAGCGCGCCCGCTTCGGCGTGCGCCGCATCGACGATGCGGTGATCGCCGAGCAGCAGCGCATGGCCGACACCTTCTTCGAGCTCGGCATCGTGCCGCGCCGGGTCATCGTGGCCGAGGCGGCGCCCGCCTCGGCGCGCGTGTTCTGACCCGGAAGGGAGCGACGATGGGCACGACCACCTCCAGCCTGCCGGTCAGTGCGGACGCGCGGCTCCGCCTGCGCCCGCCGCGTCTGCCCTGGGCGCGGCTGCGCGCCGGCCTGCCCTGGTTGGTGCCGGTCGCGCTAGTCCTGCTGTGGCAGGCGCTCGCCTCGACCGGCGCCATCACCGCCCGCGTCATGCCCGCGCCGCTCGACGTCGTGCGCGCAGGCTGGACGCTGACCGCGAATGGCGAGCTGCCGCACCACATGTGGGTCAGCACCCAGCGCGCGCTGATCGGCCTCGCCATCGGGGGCGGCATCGGCTTCGCCCTCGGCGTGCTGAACGGGCTCGTGCGCATCGCCGAGGAGCTGACCGACAGCACCCTGCAGATGATCCGCAACGTGCCGCACCTGGCGATGATCCCGCTCGTCATCCTGTGGTTCGGCATCGACGAGGGCTCGAAGCTCTTCCTCGTCGCCCTCGGCGTGCTGTTCCCGGTCTACTACAACACCTTCCACGGCATCCGCACGGTCGATCCGGGCCTCGTGGAGATGGGGCGGGTGATGGGCCTCTCCCGCTGGGGGCTGATCCGCCACGTGCTGCTGCCGGGCGCGCTGCCCTCGGTGCTGGTCGGGCTGCGCTTCGCGCTCGGCATCATGTGGCTGACGCTGATCGTCGCCGAGACGATCGCCTCCTCCGCCGGCATCGGCTACATGGCGATGAGCGCGCGCGAGTTCCTGATCACCGACGTCGTCGTGCTCGCCATCCTGGTCTACGCGCTGCTCGGCAAGCTCGCCGACAGCCTGGCCCGAGCGCTCGAGCGCGCGGCGCTGGCCTGGCACCCGGCCTTCCAGCCGGCCTCGCGGGCCTGAGGGGGCGACGGACTATGACCGGCAATCTCCCCATGCCCGAGCTGCTCGTCGATGGCGTCACGAAGTCCTTCGGCGGCCGCCGGGTCCTCGACGGCATCGACCTCGCCGTCCGCCGCGGCGAGTTCGTGGCGATCATCGGCCGCAGCGGCTGCGGCAAGTCCACGCTGCTGCGGCTCATCGCCGGGCTCGACGCGCCGAGCTCGGGCCGCATCGCAGTCGAGGGCGCGGCGATGCGCACCGCCGACCCGCATGTGCGGATCATGTTCCAGGACGCGCGGCTGCTGCCCTGGAAGCGGGTGCTGGACAATGTCGCGCTCGGCCTGCCGGCGGCGCGCCGCCCGCTCGCCGAGCGGACCCTGGCCGAGGTCGGGCTGCAGGGCCGCGGCGAGGACTGGCCGGCCGTGCTCTCGGGCGGCCAGCGCCAGCGCGTCGCGCTCGCGCGGGCGCTGGTCGGCGAGCCCGGGCTGCTGCTGCTCGACGAGCCGCTTGGGGCGCTGGACGCGCTGACCCGCATCGGCATGCAGTCCCTCATCGAGCGCGCCTGGCGCGAGAAGGGCTTCGCCGCGCTGCTGGTCACGCACGACGTGGCCGAGGCGGTCGTGCTCGCCGACCGGATCGTGCTGATCGAGGCGGGGCGGATCACCCTCGACCTGCCCGTCGACCTGCCGCGCCCGCGGGACCGCAGCGATCCGCGCTTCGCCGCCATCGAGGGCCGGATCCTGCGCACGCTGCTCGACGAGGCGCCGGTCGCGGCGCATGCGGCGCCGAGCACCGCCCGGCCGGAGCGCTGCGCCGCCGAGGCCTGATCCCGAGCCGAATCAAGCCAGGAGCGAGACGCCATGCCCGCCACCACCATCGAGCGCGCTGGGCCATTCCTGTGGCCACAAGCCGCGCACCATGCGCTTTTCCTCTGCCGCAGAAGGGTGCTTGGCTCATGGCACCTGCCAGCGCGCAGCTATGGACCGGATCGTGGGAAAGTCATTCCTACCCTTTCCTTACATTCCAGAAGATCGGGAAGGGGCTTTCCAGCACGCCGCTGACCGTGTCACGCACAGCGATCGGCTGGAAATACTGACCCAATGGAATGTAGGGCACCTTCCGGAATGCCGCTCGCTGTATTTCGTCCGTTGCTTTCTTCTGCGCCGCGGCGTCCGGGGCATCATACCATTGGGCGCGGAGTGCCTCGATCTCCGGGTTGTCTGGCCAGCCGAACCAGGCGGACTGCCCGTTGCCCATCACCGGGTAGTGTCCGGCCGGGTCGTTCAGGTTCAGCCCCTCCCACCCCGTGCAGAAGACGCTCCAGCCGCCACGCTCCACCGGCTCCTTGCTGGCCCGACGCTGCACCACTGTGCCCCAGTCGGCGGACACATACTCGACGTTCATGCCCAGTTTCACCAGCAACTCGCGCGTGACCTGGCAGAAGGCCTGCAGCCACGGATAGTCGGTGGGCGAGAGGATGACCGCCTTCTCGCCCCCGTAGCCGCTTTCAGCGACCAGTTTCTTCGCGCCGTCCCAGTCGCGCGGGCCGGTCAGCACCTGCATGTCGAGATCCGTCGCGGCCGGGCTTCCGGGCGTGAACACGCCGACACCGGTGCGCCAGATGGATGGGTCCTCGCCAAACGCCGCCTCCATGAACTCCTTTTGGTCCACGACCTTCAACACGGCCAGGCGCAGCTTCAGGTTGTTGAACGGCGGGTGGAGATGGTTGAAGCGGATCACCTCCACATTGCCGACCTTGTCCACCGCTTGCACCCTCACGCCACGCGACCTGCGCAGCTGCCCCAGCAGGTCGACGATCGGCGACTGCCACCAATCCGCCTCTCCCGCCTGCATGGCTGCGGCCGCGGTGGCGCTGTCCGGGATGATCTTCCATTCGATGCGGTCGAAGTTTGCGACCTTGCCGCCGCTGATGAAGTTCGGCGCCTCCTGCCGGGGCACATAGCCGTCGAACCGGGCATAAGCGGCGAGCGCGCCGGGCGCCCATTCGTCGCGAAGGAAGCGGTAGGGGCCGGAGCCGGTGAAATCGGTGATCTGAGTGAAGGGATCCGTTTTGGCGACCCGTTCTGGCATGATGAACGGGACGTTGGCCGAGCCCTTGCCCAATGCGATCAGCATCAGCGGGAATGGCTTTTTGAGGCGGATTTCGAAGGTGCGGTCGTCAATGGCCGTCATTGCATCGAGCTGGCCGGCAATCCATTGACCCATGCCGTCGCGTTTCATCCAGCGCTGCAGGGACGCGATGCAGTCCGTGCCGCGCACCGGCGCTCCGTCGTGGAATCTCAGACCGTCGCGCAGTCGGAAACGCCAGATGAGCTTGTCGTCGCTGAGTTCATACCCCTCGGCCATCTGCGGCTTGGCCGTGAGGGACGAGTCCTGCCCGAACAGCGTGTCGTAGATCATGAAGCCGTGGTTGCGAGCGACGGTGGTGGTGGTCCAGATCGGGTCGGGGTTGGCCAGGTTACCTTCCGGAATGAAGCGCAGGAGCCTGTTGCCGGACTGGGCGATCGCGGGTCGGGCGAGGATGGCCAGGGCGGAGACGGCGCTGGTGGCGAGCAGGGTGCGACGACGCACGGGCAGGGTTCCTTCGACACTCTTGGGCCGATATGCAACGGAGGTGCCGCGAACCGCGCGGCGCACCGCAGGCCTGGTGCGCGGCTCCGCCTTCCGGGCCGCGACTGCCTCCTCGGAGAACCGCACCCCTACCCTTGCAAGGATGCAATGATCTCGCGGTAGGCCGGCTCGGGGAACGCCCTGAGCGTGGTGATGCGTACCGAGCCGAGACTGCCGAGCAGCAAGCTGAACCGCGCCGCCGTGGCGTCGTCAGGCGCCTCGTACACCAGCACCATGTCGTGCTCGCCCAGCGTCAGGAAGAAGGAGATGAAGCGTCCCTCCATCTGCTCGAGGTGACGTTTCGCGGCATCGAGACGCGCCGGCGAATCCCTCACCATGCGGGCGCCCTGGTCCGTCCAGCTTCCAAGCGCGATGTAGGTCGCCATGCCTGCCTCCCTGTTCAGGCCATGTGCCCAGTCTAGAGCAGATCGCGGACGGGCGTGAACGCCCGGGAGCGTGAATCTGCTCTACAAACAAGCGACCGGAGCGGTTGCCGCGAGCACAGGCGAGCGGAAACCGGTCCAGCGCCAAGCCCCCGGCGAGAGGCAACTCGCTTGTGCCGGGGGGCGGATGCCGGGCGGCTCGACCCGGCTGGAGATTTCCGGCGTCAGGCTCGCTTTTGCCGCCCGCGGCCCCAATGCGTGCGGGCCGAGCCGCTCGATTGCCCAAGCCGCAATCTTGCCTGGACAATCGTCATAGAGATCTTCGCGGCGTCCCTATCGACCGTAACAGTCCTTTCGTCGGACAGGCTCCTGGGCGTCGATGACCAGTGTCCTTGGCTCAATTCTCAGGAAGGGCACTATAGTCGAGGAGAGACTTGCCGTTTCGCGGGCGCTGCGGTACTGGCCGGCTGTCATCAGATGCTGCTGCTTGGGCTCCTCAGGCATCTTTCAACCGGCGCGGCGGCCGGCGTCGAGAAGAACGGCTCCTTCAGGATGGGCGGCAGCCAGTCCAAGGCGCGGTCTCCGACCGCCACGTGCGCGACTTTGCGGTGATCGAGTAGCATCCATTCAAGGCGGAGGCGGCGCCGAGGATGTCGGTTCCGGCTCCGCCCGGCCATCCGGGCCCGGCGCGCCGTGGCCGGCCGGCAGCGCAGGGAGGTTACTATGGGCAATGCAGGCACAAGGCCCCGGTTCGAGGGCGTGTTTCCGGTGATCCCGACGACCTTCGACGAGCGCGGCGAACTGGACCTGGACAGCCAGCGCCGCTGCGTCGATTTCATGATCGACGCCGGATCGAATGGACTCTGCATCCTGGCGAATTTCTCGGAGCAATTCGTCCTCACCGACCAGGAGCGGGAGGTGCTCACCGGCGCCATCCTGGAGCACGTGGCCGGACGCGTGCCGGTGATCGTGACCACGACGCATTTCGGTTCGCGGGTCTGCGCCGAGCGGAGCCGGCGCGCGCAGGCCGCCGGCGCCTCGATGGTCATGGTCATGCCGCCTTACCACGGCGCGACGATCCGGGCGGCGGAGGCGGACATCCACGGCTTCTTCCGAACGGTTTCGGACGCGATCTCGATCCCGATCATGGTGCAGGACGCGCCGGTCAGCGGGACGCTGCTCTCCGCGGCCTTCCTCGCCCGCATGGCGGTGGAGATCGAGAACCTCGCCTATTTCAAGATCGAGGTTCCCGGCGCCGCCGCCAAGCTGCGCGAACTGATCCGCCTCGGCGGGCCTGCGGTG
Source organism: Crenalkalicoccus sp. (assembly GCA_035640795.1). Classification (GTDB taxonomy): domain Bacteria; phylum Pseudomonadota; class Alphaproteobacteria; order Acetobacterales; family Acetobacteraceae; genus DASQVL01. Next base: position 5,894 of record DASQVL010000233.1, read on the forward strand.
GAGGGCCCCTGGGACGGCGAGGAGGGCATTACCCTGCTCGCTGACCTCGAAGCCGGCGCCACCGGCAGCATGACCGGGGGCGGCTTCCCGGATGCCTTCCGCCAGATCCTCGATGCCTGGCGCGCCGGCCGCCACGAGGAGGCCACCGCCTCCTATGAGCGCTGGCTACCGCTGATCATCCACGAGAATCGCCAGTGCGGCCTGCTCGCCGCCAAGGCGCTGATGAAGGAGGGCGGCGTCATTGCATGCGAGGCCCCGCGCGCCCCGCTGCAGCCGCTCCACCCGGCGACCCGCGCCGGCCTGATTGCGATCGCCCGGCGCCTCGACCCGCTGGTCCTGCGCTGGGCGCGATAGCGAGGCGGATTCAAGGAGAGCACGGCAGGCCTCGGTCACCTGGGGAAGAGCAGGGTCTGCGGAATGCCTCGGCCGTTGCGGCTTCTCCAGACCACCCAGCCCCCGCGCGAGGACGTCGACAAGGCGCAGCATCCCCGGGCCCAGCCGCTGTCCGAGGCTGCAGCCGAGGTGCCTGGTGGCCTCGACTCGAGAAGGCGTTCCGGGACCACGAGGCAGGCACCGAACGGAGCTGGACGCGTTGAGCTCCGACGATACCGGGCCGATCGGCGGCGCTTCGCCGCAATCCAGGGTCGAGGGAGCGGAGGACGGACATGGTTGACTTCGTGACCCGGCGCGGGGCTGCCACGCTTGCGCTCAGCGCCACCGCGGCGAGCGGCCTCATCCTGCCCGTCCGCGCCGCCGAGGACGGAGAGGAGGTCTCCGCCACCGAGGACCTGATGCGCGAGCACGGCGTGCTGCGCCGGACGCTGATCGTCTTCGCGGAGCTGGCGCCCCGCCTGCGCGCCCGCCGGGAGGCGGTGGACGCCGCGGCCCTGGCGGAGGCCGCAGCGCTGTTCCACGCCTTCGGTGCGGACTATCACGAACGCACGCTCGAGGAGCAGCACGTGTTCCCGGAGGTGCGTCGCGCGGGCGGCGAGAACGCGCGGCTGGTCGAGGTACTGATCGCCCAGCACCAGCGCGGACGCGAGATCATCGACTACGTCCAGTCCACCGCGCGGCGCGGCCGCATCGGCACCGGCGACGCGGAGCCACTCGCCCGCGCGCTCGAAGGCATGGCGCGCATGTACGAGGCGCATGCAAGCTGGGAAGACACGGTCATCTTCCCGGCCTGGCGGAAGGCGCAGCCCGCGGCTCGGTTCAAGGAAATGGGCGAGCGCTTCGAGGAGCTGGAGAAGCAGCGGTTCGGGCGGGATGGCTTCGATGATGCCGTCGAGCGCATTACCCGGATCGAGCGGACACTCGGCCTCGGCGACCTCGCCGACTACACTGCGCCGCCTCCCCCTTCTCCCGTTTCAGGCCGCTGAGGGAAGCACGGCCGCTTGCGCGCCCGGAGGCGTCGAGGGCGAGAGGATGGCGGTCCTCGCCCATATCGGCGCAGCTTCACCTGACCATGCGAGCGTGACCGCCCTACGAAGTTCTTGGCCTGCGGTCCATTGACTCGCGCGGGCGCGCCGTCGCCGCGGAGCGGCTGCGGCAACCCGGGCCGGGAAGAGGGCGCGCAGCACGAGCATGTCCACGACCACAACGCCCAGGTTGCCCGGCCGGCGCGCTTGCTCGCGTCACCGCCGAAAGCGGAGGCGACCGCAGGCTCTCAGGATGCCCGTCCCGTTCCCGAATCCTGGCGGTCAGGACGGCCGCACGCCCCAGGGATAGGGCATGCTGCCCTTCACCAGCCCGGTGATGGACTTGCGGTAGGCGGTGCGGATGAAGAACTGGCCGAGGGGGATGGTTGCCACGTCGTCCTGCGCCAGCTTGTTGATCTCGTTCGCGATCGATCTCTGGCGCTCCGTATCCGGCGTCTCCATCCAGGCCTGCACCAGCTCCTGCATGCGGGGGTTCTCGTACCAGCCGAACCAGCCGGACCGACCCGGTCCTTTCACCAGGGAGGAAACCGCCGGGTTCAGGTAAGCCAGGGACGAGCCATAGGTGTGGAAGATGCTCCAGCCGCCCTGCTCGACCGGCTCCTGGCGCACACGGCGCTGCACGACCGTGCCCCAGTCGCTTTCGATAAGGTCGACGTTCATGCCCAGCCGGCGCAGCAGGTCGGCGGTGACCTGGCCGTGGGGACCGATCAGCGGGAAGTCCGTCGGGTTGATGATCAGCACCTTCTCGCCGCGGTAGCCGGAGGCGGCGAGCGCGGCCTTGGCCCGGTCCAGGCTGCGCGGCGGTCTCGTGAGGTCCGAGAGGTCCTCCACCCCGAGCGGCGTGCCGCAGGGGAACAGGCTCCGGCACTCCCGCCAGACCGATTGGTCGTCGCCGAGGGTCGCGCGCATGTAGTCAGCTTGGTTCACCGCAAGCGCCACCGCCTGCCGTGCCCTGAGATCGCTGAACGGCACCTGCAGGTGATTGAGCCGCATGAGACTCATGAATCCGGCTGGATTCAGCACCTCAAGCGTGATGTTGCGACTGCGGGCGAGCGTGGGGACAAGGTCGGAAAGCGGCTGCTCGACCCAGTCGATTTCGCCGCTTTGAAGCGCGGCCGCGGCGGTCGCGGGGTCGGGCAGGATGTGCCACTCGATACGCGGGAAATGCGCGACCTTGCCGCCCGAAGCCCAGTCGGGCGGCTCCTGCCGCGGCACATAGCCTTCGAACTTGGCATAGGCGACGCGGCTGCCTGAGACGAACTCATCCTTGAGGAAGCGGTATGGACCCGACCCCACCACTTCGCTGACCTGAGCGTTCGCATCCGTCTTGGCCAGGCGCTCGGGCATGATGAAGGCCACATTGGCATCGGGCTTGGCCAGCGCGTCGAGCAACAGCGGGAATGCTTTGGTCAGCCGGATCTCCAGCGTGCGGTCATCGGCGGCCCGCCAGGCTTCCACGGACGGTGCCAGGAGCTGGCCGAATGCGTCGCGCTTCGACCAGCGTTCCAGGCTCGCCGCGCAATCCTGGGCGCGCACCGGCGCGCCGTCGTGAAAGCGGAGCCCCTCCCGCAGGCGGATACGCCACACGCGACCGTCGTCCGAGACCGTATGGCCTTCCGCCATCTGTGGCTGCGGCCTGAGCTGCCCGTCGACGGCGTAGAGCGTGTCGTAGACATGGTACCCATGCATCTGGGTCACGATCGCGCTGGTCCAGATGGGATCGAGCGCGGTGAGGTTCGCCTGCGGCACGAAGCGCAGCGTGGCCGTCCTGGCGGGTTGCGCGATGGAGGGAGAGGCAAGCATGGCACCACCCACGGCGGCGATGCCCCGGAACAGCGTCCGGCGGTTCATGGCATCCATTCTTCCCTCCCAAGCGTCGAATGAGGCTAGGAGGCGCTCCAACGGACCGTCAATCGTGGCGGGCGGAAGCTGGTGGTCACGCCGGATGGTAGCGTGCCTGGTGCCGCGCCGGCGCGCCGGCGGGCCGACCTGGGCTGGTCAAGGTGCCGGCCAGAGCCCATCGGTGGAAGGGGACGCTGCACGGACGTGCGCGCGGCCCTGGTGCAGGACGCGGATGAGCTCGGGCGAGTGCGTCACGGTGCGCCATGGGGATGCGACGCGCTCTGCCCGCGGCCTACCCAGCGCCGCCCTCCTGTTCAGCGCGTGCACGACGATGCGCGCCGCGGTGCATTGGCCGTCGAGGCTGCGCGACCGCAGCCCAGGGCCGATCACGCGCTTCAGCCAGCCTGTCGGAGGAAAACGATAGCCGCACCCGCCTTTATCGCTCGAAATCCAGGTCGGCACCGAGCACCAGGCCCGGAGGCAGCGCCTCGCCATACAGGGCAGTGCGGTCCACGCGCCCAACCGGCGTGAACGCCACGATCGTTCCGGTGCGTGCGGGGGCGATACCGGCGTTTTCCAGCTTGCGGGCGATCCGGCTACGCAGCGATTTCGGGACATCCAGGTTCCGGTCGCCCACGACGCGCGCCGCCCTGAGGAATAGATTGTGCAACTCTGACAGTTCCGGTTCGGTCCAATCGAAATCCTCGAATGCTGCGTAAGCACGCGCAACGAACTCCGGCAACACAACGGTCTCCGGCCCGCCGTAGATCGGAGCCCGGTTCAACAGAAGGCCGAGTGCGGCCAGGTAGGGTGCACAATGCTGCTTCGCCTTCACTCGCTTCAGCACCTGGTCAATGAACGCCTGAATCAGATCCGTCTTGGTCTCTCGGGGCAGACGCTCGAGCGAGCCCGAAAGGCGTACAAGCTCAGGCGCTGCCTTTCCGGCGAGGATGCTATCGAGCTCGCCTGCCAGGAGCATCTCCTGCCGTTCAGCCGTGAGACCGCCTGCCACCCGGCGCCAGAGGATGTATGCCTGAACCTTGCTGCGTTTGCCGGGAAAGCAGAGTCCTGCATCACGCAGCCGCCACAGCTCATCCATGCGAAGCTCGTCATGGGCAAACCCAAAACCTGGGCGCAGCAGAAACCCGGCCAGGGTGAGCCAGACCTCTTCATGCTCCACTGAAAGCTTCCGACCGCTCATCCGTTCGTTCAGGCCCGGCCAAAGGTTGCGCAATAGCGCAGCGTTCCACTCATGCCGGGGCAGTCCGACGATGCGTTCCAGAGATTTCAGGACTCCATTGGCGGTCAGCCTGTCGGACTTCGCCGCCGGCCGCGCAAATATCGTCGTTACAAGATCCTGCGCGGCTTGCTGGGCCTCGATCGTGGCATTCGGCTGAAGGGGCACTGAAGCCAGCGTACCAGGCGCAGCGTCGCGGTTATGCTCGTGCGGGCGGAGATTCAATTCGAGCGGCCAGGACCGCGGTGTCAGCGGGTCTGTGCTGACGCAGGAGATCTGCAGCAGTCCCAGCGCATTCATCTTTGCTGCCAGACGAACGGGCACGGTCCGGTCTGGCCCGACGTCAGGCCCACTGCCTGTTCTGATGATCGCCTGCAGAGGCGGCAGCGCGTGAAAGGCGTCTGCATCCCAAGGCAGAACATCTCCCGCCTGGCAGCGGCTATGACGGGTCGAGGAACAGGCCTGAAAGCTCACCATCTGGTCGGTGCGCACCTCAAGACCCGGAAGATTGATTTCGAACACGTGCTCCGGCGAGGCGTTACGAGGCAATACGCAGACCAGAGCAGGCGGGACACCCTGATGTGTCGCCGCCTGTGCCGTCTGCACCTGGAGGAACACCGCGCGGGCAGCGCCCGCCGCGATACGACCGGAGTGGCCGCGCAGCAGCTTGCCGAATCGTGCCGCGCCACGCGCGACAGCGAGATCGGGCTCGGAATTTTCCAGCTCCGTCGGGCGGGTGCCGCCTTGCCATGCTGCGACCTGGTCGAGCAGGCGCTGGCGCACCACTGCAGAATGGAGCGTACCGCCATTGAACAACACGAAATCCACGCGCGGACGGCTCCTGAGGAAATCGGCCAGATGGCGCGTCACCGCGCTGTCGGCAGCGTAGGGAAGTCCCCAATCGCGTAGAGCCGCCTGGGTTCGATAGGGCCGCGCGCGCGCGTCGCAGGCCGGGAAGAAGCCATCCAGCACCAGCCGAACGACCTCGTCGCGCACCAGTGTTACGGTCTGTGCTCCGGCCACAAGGCCAGCCCCCCTGCCCGGGAGCGCCACCGTGAACTGCTGGTTCGCCGAAGCGAGGCCCGAAAGAGCCTGCTCCTTCAGCTCGCGGCATGCCGCGACGAGGTTATCCCATTGCGGGCCGGAAATCTGGCCGCGCTCTCCCACAAGCCGCGGTTCAAGCAGCACGGCGAGGGCCAGATCGATGTTGTCGCCACCGAGCAGAATGTGTTCGCTGACAGCAACGCGCCTGATGTCGGGGATCGCGCCCGACGGACCCGATTGCAGCTCGAACAAGCTGAAATCCGAGGTGCCTCCGCCAATATCGACGATCAGGACGTGTCGCGGCTCGGCGCTGTGCGTCCCCAGTCGTTCCCACGGCGGGTCGGCCGCGCTGTACTGTTCCAGCCAGCAGTAGAAGGCTGCCTGCGGCTCCTCGAGCAGCCGTACGCTGCCGGGGAATCCGGCTTCCTCCGCGGCATTCAGGGTCAGTCGCTGCGCGGCGGCGTCGAACGAGGCGGGAACCGTGATGGTGATGTCCTGGTCATCGAACGCGCAACCGGATCGGGCGAAGTGGCTGTCCCAGGCGCCCCGCAGATAGTTCAGGATGAAGGCGGCGGCGCGGACGGGCGAAATCTTTTGCGCCGGCACAAGATCCTCCGATCCCCAGGGCAGGATCGGCGCGGACCGGTCGGCCGTGTGGTGACACAGCCAGGACTTTGCCGACCGCGCGACTCGGCCGGGCGTTTCGCCTGCCCTGCGGCGGGCGAGGCGGCCAGCAATCCATCCCTGGGTTCCCGTGGCCCTCCCGCGCAGTTGCGCGGCCAGCCCGTCTTCCGGCAGGTACAGGAACGAGGGCAGCGTCGGCGCCTCGACAAGCGTGGCGGGGGTTTCCCATTGCGGGATGGCGAGAGCTCCGGGGGACTCATCGCCGGCCAGCGGAACGTAGGCCAGTGCGGAGTTGGTCGTGCCGAGATCAATGCCGATGGAAAAGCGGGCTGTCATCGCTGAGGCAGCGCATCGCGCGACCCAGGGGGAGCGCTATTCCGTGCGGACCTGGAACTCAATCTTCCACCTCCGGTCGGAGTTGGTATGCTTCATCCAGAGTTCGAGCGTGCCGAGCTCCGTGACGACGGATTCGATCCGCACCGGCACGACCTGTCCTGCGGACACATCGGGCAGGGCCGGAAGCTCGACTTCCAGCAGGCTGGTCTCTTCCAGTTCACGTTCGGCATCGGGCAGGATCTGGCCAGGCGCGTCACCGCTTCGCACAGCGGAAGAGAAGAACCGGAACTCTGCCGCCTCGCCGGTCACAAGACCGAAGGTGCGACCCTCGATCAGCAGTTCGGTTCCCTCCTGCATGCCCTGCGGCACGACGCAGAGCGCCTTGACCGGTGGCCGGAACCCGGGAACCGCCGGCATCGACGCTTCAAGACCGATGTAGTACGAACGCGAGGTGCCGGCCTTGATGCGCATGCCTTTGCCGGTGGCACGGTGCCGCCCATATATGGCGGCGCCCTGTGCGACCGCGAGATCCGGCTCAAATCCCTCGAGTTCCCGGACCGCCTGTCCGCCATTCCAGGACGCCAGCAGATCCAGCACCCGGGCGCGGATCGGCTCGGCCTTGAACACGCCGCCATTGAACAGCACGGCGGTGGGCATCAGCACTTGCCCGCCGGCCCGCTGTCCAACCAGTGCGTCCAGCTTGTCGCTCGCCTTCACATTCTGCAGGCTGCGCGTGAGGAAGCGGGCCAAATGCTTGCTGATCACCGGATCAGATGCGTAGGGCAGTCCGAATTCCTGCAGCCCGGCCCGACGCACTTCGCGCGGAAGATCGTCGACTGCGGTCTGGGCAAAGAACCCATCGAGGATGACCTGCGAGAGCGAGGCGCGATCGAGTGCCGTGGCAACCGTTTTGGCAAACAGGCTGGAGCCGCGCGACGGAACCGCGATCGGCGCCTCCGGCAAGGTGGTGTCTTCGAACAAGGTGATCTTCGCGCGCGATGCGGCATGCACCAGCGCCAGGAACTGCCAGGCATCCAGCGCTTTGCCTTCGGCTTCCAATCTGGCCTGCAGCGTGTAGGCAAGGGCGAGATCCATGTTGTCGCCGCCGAGGAGGATGTGTTCGCCGACGCTGATACGCTCCAGCTCCAGGTCGCCGCCGACATCGGTCACCGCAATCAGGCTGAAGTCGGCGGTGCCGCCGCCGACATCGCACACCAGGATGACGTCGCCAGGCGCCACCGCATCGCGCCATTGCCGGCCGGCCCGCGCGGACCACGCGTAGAAGGCAGCCTGCGGTTCCTCCAGCAACGTGACCTGGCCTAGTCCGGCGGCCTCGGCCGCTTCGGCCGTCAGGCTGCGCGCCACCTCGTCGAAGGAGGCGGGGACGGTGACGACGATCTGGCCATCGGCGAGGTCCCACTGCCTGTCCTGGGACTCTGCGGTGTGGAGGAAAGCGTCCCTGAGATGCTGCAGGTAGCGGCGCGAACACTCGAAGGGCGAAAGCTTCTCTTCCACGCTGTCGGACCGCCAGGGCAGCGTGCCCTGCTTCGGATCAATGTGCGGGTTGGACAGCCAGGATTTGGCGGAGGTCGCCAGACGATCCGGCACGAGGGCGCCATGGTCTCGGGCGAACTGCCCGATGATCCCGGACTCTTCGCTGGCGCTCCAAGGCAGGCGGAATGATCCCGGAGGGAATTCCTCCGGATGCGGCAGGTACGTCGCAGAGGCCAGGGTTGGCTTCTCGCCCAGCTGGTTGGCCGCCAGGAACTGGGGGATCGACAGGATTTCGGTCCGATCGGTTTCGAGATCGGTCAGCGCCATTGCACAATTGCTGGTGCCGAGGTCAATGCCGAGACTGAAGCGAGCCTTCATGGACGCTGGTGCCCTGATGCGATTTGAATCAAAATGACGAGGCCCATCGGGTGACTTCCAGATGTCGGGGGCGGTTATTTCAGTTCCACCTCCGCCGGAGCGATGGCGGGTAGCCGATCGGCAGCGCGGCGGAGCAACTCCGGCAGTTTCACCATATCCGTCCTCCAGCCTCGGTGGACAAGCACCCCGGAGAAGGGCGCAGATCCGGCAACCTTGCCGATCAGCCGATATTCATCGGCGGAATACCCGGCAGGAACCTGCACCGTCGATCCCTCTTGCTCTGTCCGTATCGGATTGACACGGAAATACTCCTGCATGACGCTCTTGCATCCGGCATGAACGATCCGGGCAGCCGCCCCGACCTGGGCATCATTATAGGCGTTGATGTCGTCCATCAGGAAATCGACCAGCCGTCCCTTTTCCTGAAGCATCGCCAGGAAGTGGACGATTTCGGCATCCGCGCGGCTCGCTTCAGGCTGTCCCGGCGCTGGTCGAGCCGGCTCGGCCACAGGCTTTGGCGGGACTGCGTTGTCACGCCGCTGCAAGAACAGCCCGATCAAGATCAGAATCGCAAGGCCCAGAGTGGCTTCTGACAGGTACGGCCGGATGGCCTCCGCGGCAGGCAGCAAAGCCGCCCCGCTCACTGCCACAAGGAGCACTACGGCAATAATCAAGACCATCCTCATCACGGACGCCCCCTTTCCCGTCGCGGATGCACGACTGCTTGCACGGGTCACATGCTACGTTAGTCCGGCGGGAGTTTCAGGTTAAGATTGCGCCGTCGTCCTCCGCGAAAGGATCTTTGCTTTTGGCGGCGGCGACCAAGACAGCGCCCCTGGCGCTGACGCCACGAAGGAGGAACGCCATGGTCATCCGCCGCCGCGCGGCGCTGCCGCTGCTCACCCTTGCCGCCCTGGGCATCCCCGGCCTGAGCACCCCCGGTCTGGTCAGGAGCGCCGCCGCGCAGGACCTCGCGCCGGGCCGGCCCGTCACGCTCATCGTTCCGACCGCAGCCGGTGGCACCACCGACTTTGCCGCCCGCCTCCTTGCCGAGCCGCTCAGCCAGCGCCTCGGCCGCCCGGTGGTGGTGGACAACCGCGCGGGCGCCAACGGCGCGATCGGCTCCCAGGCGGTGGCGCGGGCCCGGCCGGATGGCCACACCCTGCTGGTGCAGTATTCCGGTTACCAGGTCGGCACGCCGGCGGTGGTGAAGAACCTGGGCTGGGACCCGCTGAAGGACCTCGCCCCCGTGGCCCTGCTGATGGACGCGCCGCAGGTGCTGCTGGCGCATCCCTCGGTGCCGGCCACCACCCTCGCCGAGCTGATCGCCTACGCCAAGGCCAACCCCGGCAAGCTGAACTACGCCTCGGCCGGCAACGGCTCGATGCAGCACCTCGGCACCGAACTCCTGAAGCAGCGCGCCGGGATCGAGCTGGAGCACGTGCCCTACAAGGGCACCGGCCCGGTGATGCAGGACCTGATCGCCGGGCGCGTGCAGCTCTTCCTGACCACGCCGCCGCCCGCCATCCCCTTCATCCAGAACGGCCAGTTGCGGGCCCTGGTGCTCGCGGCCAGCGAGCGTCACCCGGCGCTGCCCGAGGTGCCGACCGCGACGGAGGCCGGCCTGCCCGGCTTCACCGCCGAGGCCTGGTTCGCCGTCTTCGCCCCCGCCCGCACCCCGGCGCCGATCCTGCAGCGCTTCGCCGCCGAGATCTCGGCAGTCACCGCCACGCCGGAGTTCCGCGCCAAGGCCGAAGAGCAGGGCGCGGTGGTACGCCCGATGACCCCGGCCGAGCTCGGCGCGCGCGTCGAGCGCGAGCTCGCCGAGTGGACCGAGGTGGTCCGCGCCGGCAACATCACCGCCGACTGAGGGGCGCAGGGCGATGGCAAACTCCAGCTCCGCTGGCGCCGGCCCCCTGGCTGGCCTGCGCATCCCGGAACTCGGCCACCTCGTCGCGCCGGCATCTACGCCGCCTTCGGCGTCATGGCCGCGCTGTGGCGGCGCGACGCGGCGGCGGCGCAGCACAGCCGGGGCAATCCGCCAGGGTGCTGCGCTTGACACCTCGAATGGCCGGGGCGTACGGCACCCGTGCCGCCGGGGGCAGCCCCGGCGGCAGTCCGACAACCGAGAGAGCGATGGACTGCCACCCTAGATGTGGCGCTGTCGGCCTCCCCGCCGCCGCGGCGGGAGCCGCAGCGCCTCGACCCAGAGCGAGGGCCATCTCCGGCGTGACGCCGGGTGGCGCCGAGGCCGCGATCTAGCCATCGCCCCGGCGTTCGCCCGCCGTCCCGGCCGAAGGGCCCGACGGAGGCGAACGATGGTGTTGAAGACCCTCTTCCTGGGCTTCGGCGCTGGCGCGTGGGCGTCGGTGCGGCCCGCTGCACGTCCTGCTGAACGTCCCCGGCCGGATCCGGTCGCCGCAAGCGGCCCGAGCGCGACGCCCGGGCTCGCTCGGCGCCCCCGCCGGTTGGTGGCCAGCTGGGGCCGGGACGCCGCGACGGGGCGGCTGGAATGCGTCTGGCGCGAGACCTGCCCCGGCCAGGCCGATGCGACGGGCCGCGAGGCCGACGACCCCTGGTCAGCCGTCGTGGCGTCGCGCCTGCACCGGGCGGCCTGCGTGACGCGGCGCCCGTGCTTCAGGGAACTCGGGAAGCCGGATCATAAGCCCGACAGCGACGACGGAGAGAGCCACGCGGCGCTCTCCAGTCCCAAGGCTGTGCGGTTCGAGGAGGCGGAGCTCGGAGCGCTCGTCAATCAGCCCTGAAACAGGCTGAAACTGGCGGCGTTCTGCGGCTTTCGCGCGCTCGGGACGCATCCGGTCCTGCAGGTTTGCCCTGCAACGACGAACGAGGTGGGACTGCATCCCGCCTCAATGAGCACGACACCCATACTTTGGTGTCATTGATGTCTCATTGGCTACCATGAGCAACATGGTGCCTGGACCAGCGGCCTTTCAGCAAGTGGCACGGTTCAAGTTCAATCTCGATGGCTTGGGCGAACAAATGCTCGCGGCGGATGAATGTTCTGGCCCGGTCGGTGTGACGGCGAGCCCCGGCTGGCGGCGGAGGCCTGCAGTTGAGCCCGTCCTTTCGGTTCGGCGCTGAGGGGGAGAGCAGCTTCCAGGTCCTGTGGCAGGACGGCGAACGTGTCTTCTGCCGGGGATGGCGCCTGGACGGCGACGGCAAGCGCGCCGCCGTGCTGGCCGTGTGGCCCGCCGCCGAGCACCCAACCGCCGCCAGCCTCCATCACCTCGCGCACGAATACGGCCTGAGGGACGAGCTGGACAGCGCATGGGCGGTGCGACCACTGGCGCTTGGGCATGACGGCGGTCGGACGGTGCTGCTGCTCGAGGACCCTGGCGGCGAGTCGCTCGAGCGGCTGCTTGGCGTCCCCATGGAGGTGGGCCGCTTCCTGCGTCTCGCCGCCGGCCTCGCCGCGGCCCTCGCCCAAATCCACCGACGCGGCCTCATCCACAAGGACGTCAAGCCGGCGAACATCCTGGCCGAGCCCGCGACCGGGCGGGCTTGGCTGACCGGCTTCGGCCTCGCCTCGCGGCTGCCGCGCGAGCGCCAGGCCCCCGCCCCGCCCGAGGAGATCGCCGGCACGCTCGCCTACATGGCGCCGGAGCAGACCGGGCGGATGAACCGCTCGGTCGATGCGCGCAGCGACCTCTACGCCCTTGGTGTCACCTTCTACCAGATGCTCACGGGCGCGCTGCCGTTCACGGCGTCCGACCCGCTGGAGTGGGTGCACTGCCATATCGCCCGGCAGCCGGTGCCGCCCGCCAATCGCCGGGCCGGCATTCCCAGGCCGGTCTCGGCGATCGTCCTGAAGCTGCTGGCGAAGACCGCGGAGGAGCGCTACCAGACCGCCCTGGGCCTGGAGGCCGATCTGCGGCGCTGCCTGGCGGAGTGGCAGACGCACGGCCGGATCGAGCCCTTCCCGCTGGGGACGCGGGACCTGCCGGACCGGCTGCTGATTCCCGAGACGCTCTACGGACGCGAGCGCGAGACCGCGACCCTGCTCGCCGCCTTCGACCGGGTGGTGGCGGCGGGCGGGCCCGAGCTGGTCCTGGTCGCCGGCTATTCCGGCATCGGCAAGTCCGCGGCGGTCAATGAGCTGCACCGGGTGCTCGTCCCGCCGCGCGGCCTGTTCGCCGCCGGCAAGTTCGACCAGTACAACCGCGACATCCCCTATTCCACCCTGGCCCAGGCCTTCCAGGGCCTGATCCGCCCGTTGCTGGGGAAGAGCGAGGCGGAGCTGGGCCACTGGCGGGACGAGCTGCGCGCGGCGCTGGAGCCGAACGGCGCGCTCATGGTCCAGCTGGTCCCCGAGCTGGCGCTCATCCTCGGGCCGCAGCCGCCAGTGCCGGAGCTGCCGCCGCAGGACGCGCAACGGCGGTTCCAGCTGGTGTTCCGGCACTTCCTCGGCGTCTTCGCCCGGGCCGAGCACCCGCTTGCCCTGTTCCTCGACGATTTGCAGTGGCTCGACGCGGCGACGCTCGACCTGCTCGAGCATCTGGCGACCCAGCCCGAGCTGCGCCACCTGCTGCTGGTCGGCGCCTACCGCGACAACGAGGTCACTGCCGATCATCCGCTCATGCGGCGGCTGGCGGCGATCCGCCAGGCGGGCGCGCCGGTGCGGGAGATCGTGCTGGCACCGCTCAAGCTGGAGGATGTCGGCCGGTTGATCGCCGATGCCCTGCGCTGCGCGCCGGAGCGTGCGGCGCCGCTGGCCCGGCTGGTGCAGGAGAAGACCGCCGGCAACCCGTTCTTCACCATCCAGTTCCTCACCGCTCTGGCCGAGGAGGGACTGCTCGCCATCGACCATGGCGAGGCGCGCTGGTCCTGGGAGCTCGAGCGCATCCGCGCCAAGGGCTTCACCGACAATGTCGTGGAGCTGATGCTGGGCAAGCTGCGCCGCCTGCCCGCGGCGACCCAGCTGGCGCTGCGACAGCTCGCCTGCCTGGGCAACAGCGCGCCGGCCAGCACCCTGGCCATGATCCACGGTGGGAGCGAGGAAGCGCTGGATGCTGCGCTGTGGGAGGCGGTGCGGGCCGGGCTGGTGCTGCGGCAGGAGGGGGCCTGCCGCTTCCTGCATGACCGCGTCCAGGAGGCGGCCTACGCGCTCATCCCCGAGGGCCATCGGGCGGCCGAGCATCTGCGGATCGGCCGGCTGCTCGCGGCGCACGCGCAGCCGGAGGTGCTCGCGGAGCATGTCTTCGAGATCGTCAGCCAGCTCAACCGCAGCGCCGCCCTGATCACCGCAGCCGAAGCTGAGGAGCGGGAGCGGGTCGCCGAGCTGAACCTGATCGCGGGCCGGCGCGCCAAGGCGTCCACGGCCTACGCCGCGGCGCTCACCTATCTCGTCGCCGGCACGGCGATGTTGGGGGAGGATTGTTGGGAGCGGCGCTACGATCTGGCCTTCCCGCTCGAGCTCGCCCGCGCCGAATGCGAGTTCCTGACCGGCGCGCTGCCGGAAGCGGAGGCGCGCCTCACCGACCTCGCCCGCCGCGTCGCCAGCCTCCCCGACCTGGCCACCGTCACCCGGCTGCGGGCGGAGCTCTGCACGACCCTCGGCCGGTTCGATGGCGTCGTCGAGGTGGCCCTCGACTACCTGCGCCGGGTCGGCATCGTGTGGCCGGCGCACCCGACCAGGGAGGAGGTCCGGCACGAGTATGAGCGGATCTGGCGGCAGCTCGGCGACCGCCCGATCGAGGCGCTGCTCGACCTGCCACGGATGACCGATCCGGGCGCGTACGGGACAATGGACGTCCTCACCGCGGTCGTGCCGGCGGCCTTGTACACTGACGAGGATCTCCTCTGTCTCGTCATCGGCCGCATGGCGAATCTCAGCCTCGAGCATGGCAACAGCGACGGATCGTGCTTCGCCTATGCCTGGCTCGGCATGATCCTCGGGCCGCATTTCGGCGACTACCGGGCCGGATTCCGCTTCGGCAAGCTCGGCCTGGACCTGGTGGAGCAGCGCGGGCTGCGTCGCTTCGAGGCCCGCGTCTATGTGATCTTCGGGAACCGCGTCATTCCCTGGACGCAGCCCATCCGCACCGGGTGCAGCCTGGTGCGGCGCGCCTTCGACGCGGCCAACAAACTCGGCGACCTCACCTACGCGGCGTTCAGTCGCAACAGCCTGATCACACAGCTCCTCGCCAGCGGCGATCCGCTCGCCGAGGTGCAGGCCGAGGCCGAGGCCGGACTCGACTTCGCGCGCCGGGCGCGGTTCGGCCTCGTCGTCGACATCATCACCGCGCAGCTCCAGCTGATCCGGACGCTGCGCGGCCTGGCCCCGGTCTTCGGCCGTTGCGACGAGGCCGGCTTGGACGAGGGGCGCTTCGAGCGGCATCTGGAGGAGGATCCGCGCCTGGCGATCGCCACCTGCTGGTATTGGATCCGCAAGCTGCAGGCGCGTGTCTGCGCGGAGGACTATCCATCTGCCCTCGCGGCGGCCGCGAAGGCGCAAGCGCTTCTCTGGACGTCGCCATCCTTCTTCGAGCAGGCGGAGTACCACTTCTACGCCGCGCTGGCGCGGGCGGCACTCTGCGGTGCGGCACCCGCCGCGGAACCTGCCCGGCACATGGAGGCATTGGCCGCCCATCATCGCCAGCTCCAGGAGTGGGCCGTGAACTGCCCGGCGAACTTCGCCGACCGCGCTGCGCTGGTCGGCGCCGAGATGGCTCGCATCGAAGGCCGCGCGCTCGACGCCATGGACCATTACGAGCAGGCCATCCGCGCGGCCCGCGACAACGGCTTCGTCCACAACGAAGCGCTCGCCAGCGAGTTGGCCGCGCGCTTCTACGCGGCGCGTGGCTTCGAGACCAATTCCCATGCCCATCTGCGGAACGCGCGGCACTGCTACCTGCGTTGGGGGGCCGACGGGAAGGTGCGGCAACTCGATGCATTGTATCCGCACCTCCGGGAGGATCGGCCAGTTCCCAGCCCGACGAGGACAATCGGGGCGCCGGTCGAACACCTCGACCTGGCGACCGTGATCAAGGTCTCGCAAGCGGTGTCGGGTGAGATCGTCCTGGAGAAGCTGCTCGACACGCTCCTGCGCACCGCGCTCGCGCAGGCGGGGGCCGAGCGCGGCCTGCTGCTTCTCCTGCGCGAGGCGGAGCCGCGGATCGCGGCGGACGCCACGACCACGGGTGAGACGGTCGAGGTGCGCCCGTGCGACGCGCCGGCGACCGCGGCTGCGCTGCCGAAGTCGATCCTCCACTATGTCCTGCGCACCCGGGAGAGCGTGATCCTCGACGACGCCTCAACCGAGAACCCCTTCTCCACGGATCCGTACATCCGGCACCATCACGCCCGGTCCGTTCTCTGCCTGCCCTTGCTGAACCAGGCCAAGCTCTTCGGGGTGCTCTATCTCGAGAACAACCTGGCCCCCGGCGTCTTCGCGCCGGCCCGGACCGCGGTGCTGAAGCTGCTCGCCTCGCAGGCGGCGACCGCGCTGGAGACGACCCGCCTGTACCGTGACCTCGCGGAACGCGAGGCGAAGATCCGCCGCCTGGTCGACGCCAACATCATCGGGATCTTCTTCTGGGATTTCGATGGCCGAATTCTCGAGGCCAATGACGCGTTCCTTCAAATGGTGGGCTACGACCAGGAGGACTCCGTCTCCGGTCGCCTGCGCTGGACCGATCTGACGCCGCCGGAATGGCGCGACCGCGGTGAAGGACAAGGGGTGCCAGAGCTCAAGAGGACCGGGATCCTGGCGCCCTTCGAGAAGGAGTACGTCCGCAAGGACGGCAGCCGCATGCCGGTGCTGGTCGGCGTGGCAGCCCTCGAAGAGGGCGGGACCCAGGGGGTCGCCTTCGTGCTCGACCTGACCGAGCGCAAGCGGGCGGAGGATGAGCGGCGCTACCACGAGGTGCGGATGGCGCTGGCGCACGCGAACCGCGTCGCTGCGATGGGGCAGCTCACGGCCTCGATCGCCCATGAGATGAGGCAGCCGATCACCGCGACGCTCACCAACGCCCAGGCCGCGCTGCGCTGGCTCGGCGCCCAACCGGCGGAGTTGGAGGAGGTCCGGCAGGCGCTCGGGCGCATCGCCAGGGACGCCAAGCGCGCCGGCGACATCATCGGCGGGATCCGGGCCTTGGTCGAGAAGGCGTCGCCGGGGAAGGATGCCCTGGACATCAACGAGGTGGTCGCCGAACTCATCGCCCTGCTCCATGGCGAGGCGGCGAGGGCCGGCGTCTCGGTCCGGACGGAACTCGCGAAGGAGGACCTGCCGCGCGTCGGGAGCGATCGGGTCCAGCTGCAGCAGGTGATCCTCAACCTGATCGCCAATGCCATCGAGGCGATGCGCGATGTCGGCGAGGGGCCGCGCGAGCTGGTGGTCAGCACCGCGAAAACCGAGTCGGGCGACCTGCTCGTCGCGGTGCGGGATACCGGTCCGGGGCTGGATCCGGCGAAGCTCGAGCGCCCGTTCGAGGCGTTCTACACGACCAAGCCCGGCGGCTTGGGCATGGGCCTCTCGATCTGCCGCTCGATCATCGAGGCGCATGGAGGACGGCTGTGGGCGAGCGCGAATGAACCTCGGGGGGCCGTGTTTCGGTTCACCCTGCCGCCAGAGGCGGCCGAGACCGTTCCTGCCGAGCGCGCCGGCGAAATGCCGACGGTATGAGTGGCAGGCCCGGGGCACAGTGGGCGCCAAATGGCCGAGCTGGTTTGAGCCGGACGCGATCCGGCCGATCTGGCTCGTGAGTTCGAGCCCTCCGACCAGGCAATCCGGAATTCGGTCGCGACGGGCCAGTTGTGAATGGCGTTACGCGCGGTATTCGACCGGGACCGCCAGGTTGTTGGCCGGGTTGGTGTCGTGCCTGGACAGCCGCTCGACGAGGTCGCCGCCCACGAGGGGCCGCAGCGCAGCCTCGAGATCGTCGGCCGTCTCCTCCGGATACACCTCCCGGCCGGAGACGTGCACCGCGAAGGCCCGCATGTGCCTGAGGCGCTTTGCCGGGTCCTCGAGCGTCGCCTTCGTCCACTTGTAGAGCGGGTATCGCTCCGGTCCCTCGCGCTCGGCTTCCGCCACATAGCCCTCGAACGCGTCCAACTGGCTGACGAGGGTCGCCCGGTGTGCGTCCAGGATCTCCGCCAGCGGCCGGAGCTCGGGAGAGCCGGGGTCGGTCCTGGCCAGGGCGGCCAGCCCCTGGGGGAGGTAGAGCCGGATCTGATATTGCCATTCTGCACTCACGGGTACCCTCCGCGGCCGAGCAGGCGCGGATCGTGCGGGCGCTGGCGGAGCGAGTGCTGGCCGATCCTGCGGGGCCGACATCCAGCTTCGGGTGAAGGCGCTGGCCGGCCTGGTCTGGGACCGCACCGCAATCGCGCCCGGGGCGCTGCAATGCCCCCCGGGCGCACCGCTCCGCCGGGGCGGCAGCCATGCGGGCGTGCAACCCCGGCCGGCACGCGTCAACCCTCGAGGATGAAGGTCAGTTCCATGGTGACGCGGTACTCGGCAACCTGGCCGTTCTGCACGCTTGCCTTCATCTCGAGCACATGCAGGCCGGTGATCCCGCGCAGTGTCGCACTCGCGCGCTGGAGCCCCTCCCGGACCGCGGCATCGAAGCTCTGGGTTGATGCCGCCGTGATCTTCGAGACGCTGGCTACAGCCATGATGACCTCCCTCCGTTGTGCCGACGGGAACCGACCCGCCCGGCCCCGTCACCATACGACCCGCTACCCGATGGAGGAGAGGGCGACCCTCCGCCCGCACGGAACCGTGCGTCCAACTCGGCCCGGTCCTCAGCCCGAAGGCACCGCTCCGCCACCGGCAAGCCGTGGCCGACGGAGATACTGGCCGGTTTCCGCGCAGGAGGTCACGATGCCACAGAGTTGCTGTAACCCCTGTAGAACGGTTTGACCCTCAGCCCGCTTTGTTCGACCGGGGCTGCTGGGCTGGGCCTGATCTCTCGCTCGCGAGCTACTTCCGATTGTCGATCCGTGCCCATGGCTCTACTAACAGTATCAACAGGTGGTCCAGCAGAATGAGCGAGTCGGAACCAGCGGTCGATGACCGGACCTACCGCCTGCTCGTGGAGGCGATGGTCGACTATGCCGTCTACCTGCTCGATCCCGAAGGCCGGGTCCGCAGCTGGAATCCAGGCGCACAACGCATCACGGGCTACCGCGCCGAGGACATCATCGGGAAACCATTCGCTACCTTCTTCACCGAAGAGGACCGTCGGCTCGGTCGCCCCGAACAGGCGCTGGAGACTGCGCGCCGAAGCGGCCATTCCGCGAGCGAAGGCTGGCGCGAGCGGAAGGACGGCAGCCGGTTCCGGGCAGTGGCCGTGCTCGAAGCGGTCCGCGATGACGCCGGGCGGCTGATCGGCTTCGCCAAGATCACCCGCGACATCACCGAGCAGCGCGAGGCGGAGCAGGCCCTGCGGGAGAGCGAGCGCCGCTTCCGCCTGCTGGTGCAGGGGGTCACCGACTACGCCATCTTCATGCTCGATCCCGAAGGCAGGATCACGAACTGGAATGCCGGGGCGCGGCGGATCAAGGGCTACGAGGGCGAGGAGATCATCGGCCAGCACTTCTCCCGCTTCTATACCGAGGAAGACCGGGCCGCCGGATTGCCGGACCGGGTGCTAGAGCAGGTCAGGGAGACGGGCAGATTCGAAGCCGAGGGCTGGCGGGTGCGGAAGGATGGCCGCCGGTTCTGGGCGAGCGTGGTGATCGATGCCATCCACGACGAGGATGGCTCCCTGATCGGCTTCGCCAAGATCACCCGCGACATCACCGAGCGGCGCGAGGCGGAGCGGGTTCTGGAGGAGACGCGCGCGCAGCTGGCGCATGCCCAGAAGCTCGAAGCCCTGGGCCAGCTCACCGGAGGCATCGCGCACGACTTCAACAATCTCCTCCATGTCATATCCGGCGGTGCCGCGCTTGCGGCGAAGCTTGCAGCCGGCGATGACAGGCTGAGCCATCTCCTTACGGAAATGCAGAACGCCGCGGCGCGCGGCGCCACGATCACCAGACAGTTGCTCGCCTTCTCCCGACAGATGCCCACCCGCCCGGACGTACTGGACACGGCCGCAACCCTCCGGCAGATCACGGACCTCTTCAGCCACTCACTGCGTGGCGACATCCGGGTGGATCTTCAGCTTGGTGATGACCTCCGGCCAGTCCGGGCCGATCCCGCACAGCTTCAAATGGCGCTGCTGAACATCGCGGTGAATGCCCGCGATGCGATGCCCAATGGCGGAGAGCTTCGGGTCAGTGCGCGGAACGTGACCTTGAGCGGGAGGCCGAATAGCCTGACAGGCCCGTTCGTGGCCATCAGCCTCCGCGACACAGGCTCCGGCATTCCCGAGGAGGTGCTTGGCCGCATCTTCGATCCCTTCTTCACGACCAAGCCGATCGGCAAAGGGACGGGGCTCGGGCTCAGCCAGGTCCATGGCTTCGCCCAGCAATCCGGTGGGGCCGTGACCGTCACCAGCAAGGCCGGAGAGGGCACCGAGGTCACGCTCCTGTTGCCGGCCGCTCCTCCCGACGCATCTCCTCAGCGGCACGAGGCTTCGGCCCAGAGCGGCAGCCCCTCGCAGCCGCCGGAGAAGGGGCTGCGCATTCTCGTGGTGGACGACGATGCGGCCGTCGGCCGTCTCACGGTCGGGATGCTGGAGGGAGCCGGCCACCAGACGGCGGCCACGACCGACCCAAGCGTCGCCCTGGAGTGGCTTGCCAGCGGGGGACGATTTGACCTGGTGCTGTCCGACGTGATCATGCCGGGCGGCATGAGCGGTGTCGATTTCGCGCGGGAGGTCCGCCGCCGCTGGGCTGGACTCCCGCTGCTGCTGACCACCGGCTATGCCGAGGATGGCTACGTCGTTCAGCGGGAGTTCCCGCTGCTCCACAAGCCGTTCACGACGCTGGAACTGACTCAGACCATTGCCAGCCTGCTGCGTCGTGAAGCGCACGTGACTGCTTGACGATCTGACCGGCGCCGGCGGCCTCGGCTCATGCCCGGCGGCCGAGAGTCCGACTCCTGGGCTTGAGCCGGCGCGGCGGAGGCGATGAAGTCCCCCCCCCCGCGTGAGGCGGGTAACGGCCCGACCGAGCGGCAGAGGCGGGCGCTGCGGCCCGCCTCCTGAGACGATCCGATCCCGGCTGGAGGATCAGAAATCCATGTCGCCCATGCCGCCGCCGCCGCCCGGCATCGCCGGCGCGGCCTTCTTCTCCGGCCGCTCGGCCACCATCGCCTCGGTGGTGATCAGCAGCGCGGCGACCGAGGCGGCGTCCTGCAGCGCGGTGCGCACCACCTTGGTCGGGTCGATGATGCCGGCC
>DASQVL010000234.1:0-3268 GCA_035640795.1 Crenalkalicoccus sp.
GCGACCACGATGTGGTAGTAGGGGCGCTTCTTGGCGCCGGCGCGGGCGAGGCGGATCTTGAGGCCCATGGGTGCTTCGGTTCTCCTGTGCTGTCCTAGAACGGGCGCCGGCCGCCGGGCCCCTGCATGCCCTTCGGCATCAGCGCGCCGAGCCCGCCGCGCATCAGCCCCTTCTGGCCGAGCTTGTGCATCCGCTTCATCATCGCGGACATGTCGTCGAACTGCTTGAGCAGCTTGTTCACCTCCTGCACGGAGGTGCCGCTGCCGGCGGCGATGCGGCGCTTGCGCGACGCCTTGATGATGTCGGGCTGCCGCCGCTCCTTCGGCGTCATGCTGCCGATGATGGCGGCCTGGCGCTTCAGGATGGTCTGGTCGAGGTTCGCGTCCTCGATCTGCTGCTTCATCTTGCCGATGCCGGGCAGCATGCCGAGGATGCCGGAGAGCGGGCCCATCTTGCCGATCTGCTTCAGCTGGCTCGCATAATCCTCCAGCGTGAACTGGCCCTTCTGCATGCGGGCGGCGAGCTTCTCCGCCTCCTCGCGGTCGATCGTCTCGGCGGCGCGCTCCACCAGGCTGACGATGTCGCCCATGCCGAGGATGCGGCCGGCGATGCGGTCCGGGTGGAAATCCTCGAGCGCATCGAGCTTCTCGCCCGCGCCGAGCAGCCTGATCGGCGCGCCGGTGACCGAGCGCATGGAGAGAGCAGCACCGCCGCGCGCATCGCCATCCACCCGCGTCATGACGATGCCGGTGACGCCAACCTTCTCCTGGAAGGCGCGGGCGGTGTTGACCGCGTCCTGACCGGTCATGGCGTCCACGACCAGCAGCGTCTCGTGCGGCCTGGTCGCGGCCTTGACCGCCGCGACCTCGGCCATCAGCGCCTCGTCGATCGCAAGCCGGCCGGCGGTGTCCAGCACCACCACGTCGTAGAGTTCGCGTCGCGCCACGTCCAAGGCACGCGCCGCGATCTCGAGCGGCCCCTGGCCGGGGATGATGGGCAGGCTGCCGACGCCGGCCTGCTGCGCCAGGGTCTCCAGCTGCAGCTGCGCCGCCGGCCGTGCCACGTCGAGCGAGGCGAGCAGCACCTTCTTGCGCTCCCGCCCCCTGAGGCGCAGCCCGATCTTGCCCGAGGTGGTGGTCTTGCCCGAGCCCTGCAGGCCCACCATCAGCAGCGCGACCGGCGCCGGCGCGTTGAGGTCGAGGCCCGGGGCGCGCTGCTCGCCCCCGCCGAGCGCCTCCACCAGCGCGTCGTGCACGATCTTCACCACCTGCTGGGCGGGCGAGACGGAGCGGATCACCTCCTGCCCCACGGCGCGCTCGCGGACCTTGCCGACCAGCTCCTTGACCACGGGCAGGGCGACGTCGGCCTCCAGCAGCGCCACGCGGACCTCGCGCAGCGCCTCGTTCACATCGGCCTCGGTCAGCGCGCCGCGGCGGCGCAGCCGGTCGAAAACCCCATTCAGCTTGCCCGACAGCGCCTCGAACATCGCGGCGGCCACCATCCCATCCTGCGCGGGGCGGCCCCAATGCGCTTCGCGCCGCTGCGCGAGCCTTCGCGGAGCGGCGGAGCCGACCCGCCTGGCGGGCCGACCATGGCATCGGGACTGTCCCGGAACCCTGGCCGATAGTCCCCCGGGCCACCCCGCGTCAAGTGCGGCGGGGCGTGAAGCCGTCCTCGCTCCAGTCCTCGCTGCCCACGCCGTGATGGACGATGAACAGCCCCTCCGGGTCGTAGCGTCGCTTCACCTCGGAGAGCCGCGGATAGTTGCCGCCCCAATGGGCGCGCTGCCAGTCCGGGAGGAAATAGTCGCTCTCCGACACGTAGGACCCGGCCCCCGGCGCCACCGCCAGCAGCGCGTCCATGGCGCGGCCGACCGCAGCCGCCTCCCGCCCCGCCCGGGCCGGGTCCGGGGACGGGCCCGGCTGCCCGGGATAGGCGGGCGGGCCGGAAGCGGCGGAGATCGCCAGGGCGAAGGCCTCGCAGACCTCCGGGTTCATCGGCGTGCCCCGCGCCTCCGCCACCACCTCGGGCGAGGCGCCGGCCAGCCCCTTGTTCAGGTGCAGCGAGACGCGCC
The DNA here is from genome assembly GCA_035640795.1 of Crenalkalicoccus sp. GTDB lineage: Bacteria > Pseudomonadota > Alphaproteobacteria > Acetobacterales > Acetobacteraceae > DASQVL01. Next base: position 2,075 of record DASQVL010000234.1, read on the forward strand.
AGTGCCGGCTCGCCGCGACCAGCGCATCCGCCAGCGGCGCCGGGTCCCACAGCAGCGATGCGGGCAGCCAGGCTGAGCGGTAGGCGTGCAGCATCTGCCCCGCCTGCCCGGCATCGCCGGCCCAGACGAAGCGCCCCGCCGGCGCGCCGGGCCGGTCATCCGGCAGGATCAGGCCGGGCGCCGCGGCGCGCAGGAACGCCGCGTCCCAGAAGTGCCGCGCCGGCAGGGCCATGACCCCGAGCGGCGCCTCCACCGCGATGTCGCGGCCGGGTGCCGCGAGCCAGTCCCGGAAGGGCGCCCAGATCGCCTGGGCGGACGCCGCATCCATCCCCTGGAAGACCAGGAAGAGGCGCAGCCGGTTGCCAGGGCCGAAGACCAGCTGCTCGCCCCAGGCGGGGTTCATCAGCGCGTCCCGGTAAAAGCCGAGGATCTCCCCGAGCATCGCGCGGAAGGCCGCGTCCGAGCCGGCACGGAAGCTGCCGGACACCGCGCCGAAGGATTCGGGCAGCGGATGCGTGCGCAGCGTCAGCCGGGTGAGCACGCCGAAGCTGCCGCCCCCGCCACCGCGGATGGCCCAGAACAGCTCCGGGTCCTGGCAGGCATTGACGGTGCGGAGCGCGCCATCGGCGGTGACCATCTCCGCCTCCAGCAGGCCGGACGCGGCCAGGCCGAAGCGCTTGGAGAAACTGCCGAAGCCGCCCCCCTGCACCAGGCCGGCGACGCCCACCGTCGTGCAGCCTCCGCCCTGCACGTAGCGCCCCGCACCGGTCGTCACCGCGTCATGGACCGGCAGCCAGACCTGGCCGGCGCCGACCGAGACGGCGGGCTCGGGCTCCACCCGGCCCGCGCAGCCCTGCGGCAGGAAGGCCTCGTGCAGCTCGATGCGGTCCAGGCCGCGGGTCCAGACCAGCAGGCTGTCGGGCGCGTTGCTGGTGCCCTGGTAGCCATGGCCACCGCCCTTCACCACGAGGCGCAGCCGGTGCGCGCGGGCGAAGGCGATGGAGGCCACAACGTCCTCCGGCCGCTCCACGGCGACGGCATAGGCGCTCGGGGCGCAGTCCCAGGCGCCGACCCAGCCGGAAGCCTGGGTCAGCGCCGGCTGCTCGGCCAGGTACCAGCCGTTGCGGATGTCGCGGAGCAGCGCGGCGCAGTCCGCCGCGTCGCGGCAAGCGGCGAAGGGCGGGCGCGGCTGCA
>DASQVL010000235.1:0-2428 GCA_035640795.1 Crenalkalicoccus sp.
GGGCGTCCCCCGTGACCCTGGCTTCCAGGATCTGCTCCGCCTCGGCGAGGTCGCGCGGGGTGGAGAGGTGGAACCAGATCCCGTCATGCACCACCGCGCGCAGCCGCCCGGCCTCGAGCGCCCTGTCCCACGCCTGGTTCATGCTGAACGCGCCCTCCGGCGTGTCGGCCAGGATGCGCGGGTGGATCAACTGCACCCCGGCGTAGATGTAGGGCACCACCTCCCGCTGGCCGCGCCGGCGCGGGATGCCCCACTTGTCCAGCGCGAAGTCGCCGAACCCGACCTCGGCATGCACGTGGGAGGTACGGTGCACGAGCAGGACGCCGTCGATCCCGTCCTCCCACGCCGCGGCGAGGCGGCGCAGGGCGGAGACCGGGCCGTTGACCCAGAACGCGTCGCCGTTGACGACGAAGAACGGCTCCTGGCCCAGCAGGGGCAGCGCGTTGCGCACGCCGCCGCCGGTTTCCAGCAGCATCTCCTCCCTCAGTACGTTCGTCTCGGGCGGTGCGGTGCGGCGTGCGAGGTGGGATGTGACCTTCTCGGCGTGCCAGTGGGCGTTGACCACGGCCTTGCGCACCCCGGCGTCGGCCAGATGGTCCAGCGCGTGATCCAGCAGCGTCCGCCCGCCCAGGCGGACCAGCGGCTTGGCCGTCACTTCGGTCAGCGGCCGCATGCGGGTGCCATACCCGGCGGCGAGAACCATGGCAGTGTGCGGGGCGACGATCATGCGGAGAGTCCTGGCGGGTTGGCGCGGTCGGCGGCTGGTATCCACTGGTTCAGCGCCCGTGCCAATGGTTCCGCGGCCGGCTGGGCCAGTGCTTCCCCGAGCAGGCGCCAGGTGCGCGGACCGTATTGCAGGTAGTGGGGACGCTTGTCACGCTGGGCGAGCCGGACCCACTGGCAGGCGACCCGCAGGTGCCGCTGTGCCGCGCAGGCCTGGTATGCCGCCCGGAACGCTGCCGGGTCGAGCTCGGGCCGAGCGGCCAGGTAGCGCTCCAGCGCGCGGGCTGCGTCGGCGGCGGGGATTTCGCGGCGGGCGTCCTGCAGGAGGGAGACCAGGTCATAGGCCGGATGGCCGATCGCCGCCGTCTGGAAGTCGATGATGCCGACCCGGCGCGCGCCCGTCCGGCTGGGGAGCCAGAGGAGATTGCCGGCGAAATAGTCGCGATGGACCATGGCTTTGGGGCCGGCATCGAGCACGGCGAGCATCTGCCGCAGCGCCTCGGTGACCTCCGCACGGGCCTGCGGCGGCGCGGGCGTGCCGTAGCGCGCGGGCCACCACCAGTCGAACAGGGTGCCGGCGGCGGTCTGGATCATCTGCGCCGGTCCCCAATCGGGCAGGCCCGGCGGCGGCGCGGCCCGCTGCAGCACGACCAGGGCGTCAACGGCCGCATCCAGCAGCGGCGCGGCCGAGTCGCCGCGGTCGAGCAGGACCGAGAGCAGGGCGTCGCCGAAGTCTTCCTCCAGCACCAGGCCGGCGGTGACGTCGGCGTCGAGGATGGCAGGGACCGAGAGGCCGAGGCCGCGCAGATGGCCGGCGATGCGCAGGAAGGCGCCGACATCCTCGGGCGGCGGGGCGTCCATCAGCACGGCGGGACGCGAGCCGCGGACGCGGAGGTAACGGCGGAAGCTGGCGTCCTGCGCCAGCGGTTCGGCGTCGGACAGCGCATACCCGTTGCGGCCCAGGAACGCGGCGATCAGCGCGTCGCGAGACGGCGCCCCGTCGGCGGGAGTTGGGTCGGGGTTTCCGAGATCGTCCCGGAGTCGTGCGGTATCCATGGCGCAACCTTTAGCCGCAGAAATCTGCCCTCGCACGCGCTTTCGCCGTGAGCGTTGCGGAAAGTGAGCTTCCTGTTGCCGATGCAACCCGGCTGGTCCCGGCGCGCTTTCCGGATGGCAATGAAGGAGACGGAGCATGAGCATTTTCGGCGCGATCATGGAGAAGATCTTCCACGCGCCCGAGGCGGCGACGCCGAGCCAGTCGGCCAGCGCGCCGGCGCCCTCGGCCGTCAGTTCCGCCCCGACCGCGGCGCCGGCGGCGGGTTCGGCCGCGCCGACTCCGCCGTCGGCTGTGGATGTCGAGGATGTGCTGCGGCAGAAGGCCGCCCAGCGTGGCGGCGGCGGGAACTGGCAGACCTCGATCGTCGATCTGCTGAAGCTGCTGGACCTCGATTCGAGCCTGGACGCCCGCAAGGCGCTGGCGAACGAATTGAACGTCCATGCCGGCGCGGACGGCAGCGCGGAGGAGAACATCGCCCTGCACCGTGCAGTCATGCAGAAGCTGGCGGAGAACGGCGGCAAGGTGCCCGAGAGCATGCGCGGCTGAGACAAGTCATACCAGCGGTCCGAAGGATTGATCTGTTTCAAACGGCCGGGCCGCTGGTATCTTATTGCTTTCGCGTGCGGCCGCGACGCTGCCCCCTTGGCA
>DASQVL010000236.1:0-3664 GCA_035640795.1 Crenalkalicoccus sp.
CCCGGGTTGTTCCGCCGCAGCGTGCGCAGCAGCAGGTCAGTGCGGTTCAGCAGGTCGCCGCTGTCGGCGCCGCGCATCAGCGCCGCCGCGCCCTGCCCCAGCACGTCCTGGCCCGGTCCCTGGCCCAGCGGGTTGATGGCCGGGCAGAGCGCCCGCGCCGCCTCGGTGCCCGCAAGCCCGGTCGCGGCGCCGGCGCGCAGGGAGGCGACCAGGCCGGGCGTCGCATTCGCCGTCCCCTGGTTGCCCCAGGCTGTCCGCACATAATTGGCCAGCGCCGCGATCTGCCGGTCGTCCAGGGCGGCGGCGAAGCGCGGCATGGCGCCGTAGCTTCCCTGCGCCGGCAGGCCGTTCAGCAGCACCTCGATGACGTCGTTCGGCGCCGCCGCGGTCACCGCCTGGTTGCCCGCGAGCGGCGGGATCACGCCGGGACTGCCACGCCCGCCCGGGCGGTGGCAGCCGGCGCAGTTGGCGGCGTAGAGCGCGGCCGCGGCACGGTCCGCCTCCGACCGCCGGGCCGCCGGCGCCGATGCCGCCTGCAGCGCCGGGCTCGGCTCGTCATGCAGGTAGGTGGCGATGGCGTGGAGGTCGGCATCGGTCAGCCTGGCGAGGCTGTCGTGCTGCACCTCGCTCATCGGGCCGAACACCGTGCCCTTGGTGCGGCTGGCGCCGGTCCTGAGCCAGTCCGCGATCTGCGCGACCGACCAGCCGCCGAGGCCCTGGCGCAGGTCGGGCGTCAGGTTGGGCGCGAACCAGCCCGCCACCACCGCGCCCTGCAGCGCGGCCGAAGGCTCGGTCGCGCCGAGCAGGTTGCGCGGCGTGTGGCATTCGCCGCAATGGCCGAGCGCGGTGACCAGATAGGCGCCGCGATTCCACTCCGGCGAGCGCGCCGGGTCCGGCCGGAACACGCCAGGCTGGAAGAACAGCTCCCGCCAGACGCCGAGCGTCGCGCGGATGCTGAACGGAAAGTAGAGCCCGTTCGGCTGGTCCGGCGCATCCACCGCCGGCACGGTGCGGAGATAGGCGAAGATCGCGTCCGCATCCTCCCGCGTCATGCCGGTGTAGGAGGTGAAGGGCATGACCGGGTAGAGGTCCTCGCCGTTGCGCCCGACGCCGTCATGCACGGCGTTCCAGAACTCGGCCGGGGTCCAGGTGCCGATGCCCGTGGCGCGGTCCGGTGTGATGTTGGGCGAGACGACGGTGCCGAAGGGGGTCTGCACCACCCGCCCGCCGGCATAGGGCCGGCCGCCCGGCGCGGTGTGGCAGGGCATGCAGTCGGCGGCCTCGGTGAGGTAGAGCCCGCGCGCCGCGGGCGTCGCACCTGGGGCACCGGTCACCGCGCCCAGGCTGCCCGGTGCCGGCTGCGCGGCGGCCGGCGCGGCCAGGAGGCCGGCGAGCAGGCCGGTACGCAGGCTGGTCCCGAAGGTCATCGGCACGATTCCGTTTCTCCCCGCGGCAGCCTAGCGGCGGCGCCATCGCCGTCGGGCGGTTTCGACATGGCCGGGGCCGCCGCTCGCGCAGGCCTGAAGTCCCGCCGGCACCGGGAGGGGGGCCCCGCGCGGAGGGACCCATTGCGCGCCATGACCTGTCGCGCGAGGCGGCAGCCCGGTTGCTGCCCCCGGGCCCGCATGGCAGGGTCCGCGCCGCATGCGATCCGTCCCCGCCAGCCGGCCGAACGCCTATACGGGCAGCCCGCTCGACCGCATCTCCCACCGGCGGGACGACCGGGATTTCGTCGAGGCCGCGCTCGCCGACCCGGAGACGCTGTTCGTCCCCGTCTGGCGCGCCCGCAGCCTGATGCGCGGCGTCGCCGAGGGGAAGCCGGAGGCCGTTCTGCTGACCGGCGCCGCCGCCGAGTCGCTGCGCATGGCGGGCGGCCCCTGGGCGCTGCTCGGCCTGTGGGAGGGGCGGCCGGTCTTCGCGGTGGACTGCTCGGTCGCCGAGGACCCGCTGCCGCTGCTCGGCGAGATGCTGCCCGACCAGCCGGTCGGCTTCACCGATCTCCGCGCCGTCGCCGGCCTGCTGCCGCCGGGAGAGGCGGCGATCCTGGCGCATGCCCGCGGCCTGATGCACTGGCGCACCCGGCACCGCTTCTGCGGCGTCTGCGGCGCGCCCTGCGAGCCGCGCTCGGCCGGCAACGCCGCCCTGTGCACGGCCTGCAACACCCAGCACTTCCCGCGCACCGATCCGGCCGTGATCATGCTGGTGGTGCGCGGCGGGCAGGCGCTGCTCGGCCATTCGCACCGCTTCCCCAAGGTGACGATGTATTCGACCCTCGCCGGCTTCGTGGAGCCGGGCGAGAGCCTGGAGGAGGCGGTGCGGCGCGAGGTGCGGGAGGAGACCGGCATCGAGGTGGGGGCGGTGCGCTACCACTCCTCCCAGCCCTGGCCCTTTCCGGCCTCCATCATGCTGGGCTTCCACGCCGAGGGGCTGACCGAGGACATCCGCATCGATCCCGCGGAGCTGCAGGACGCCCGCTGGTTCAGCCGGGAAGAGCTGCGATCGAGCGAGGCGCATGGCTTCTCCCTGCCGCGCGCGGATTCCATCGCGCGCCGGTTGATAGAGGACTGGCTGTCCCAGGAATGAGGCGCAGTCTCACGCCGGTGCTGCTTGCACTGCTCGCCGGCTGTTCGCTGTTCCGCGGCCCCCCTCCGCCGCCGCCCGACCAGGATACGCCGACCCACCGCGCCTGCCGCGCCGAGGCGGCGGACGCCCCCGCGGTGCGCGCGCTGTGGTCGCAGGCGAACCCGGACGGCTACACCAACCGCGAGCGCATCGCCCGCGACCGAGCCGTGGCGGAGCAGCGCGCCTATGCGGAATGCCTGCGCCGCAACGGCCTGCCGGCGCCGGGCGGGGTGCAGCCGGTGGAGCGCCGCTGAGGGCGCTGCCCCGCCGGATGCGGCGGTTGCGTCGCGGTTCGCCGGCAACTGCGCCTCTCGCACAGGCGTGATCTGCCTCGGTCTGCCTCTCACGCGCGAATCGTATACGCTCGTGCATCCCCGACGCAAAAACCTGACACGCAACCTGACAGACAAAGGGGATCCTGACACTGCCCGACACCGTCCCCCCCGACCGCCTGCTCGCCGGGATTCTCGCGCCCCCCGCGACCCCGGAATTCGACCGGCTGGGCCATGGCTGGCAGATGTTGCGGGACTGCCGGCTGCAGGATGCGGACGGGCCGGTGCAGCTGGACATCGTGCTGCTGCACGCGCGGCGCGGCATCGCGGTGCTGCAGCGTCCGCACCACGTCCGGCCGGACGTGCCGGAGCGCGTGCGGCGGCGCCTCGCGGCGGCGCGCTTCCCCGCGATCTTCCCGGGCACGCTGCCGATCGTGCGTTGCGAGCTGGACCGGGCCGGGCTGGCCGAACTGCCACAGCGCCTCGCCGAAGGTTTCGCGCGGGAGCCGCCGCTCTCCCTGCCTGCGGGGGATGCCTGGATGGATGCGGTGCGGCGCATCCTGCTGGAGCCCGGCGCGCCGCGGGCGGAGCGGCCGCAAGTGGAAGACGCCCTGCCCCGGTGGCGCAGCGCCTGGGGAGCGGCGGCGATGACCGGGCTGGCGGCGGCCGCGCTGGTTGCGGCCGCGTTGATCGTGCCGTCCGGGAAGGGCGCGCGGCAGGGCGAGGGCCGGGTGCGAAGCGACCTAGCGGCCGCGCCCCTGGCATTGCCT
>DASQVL010000237.1:0-5007 GCA_035640795.1 Crenalkalicoccus sp.
TCCAGGCGGCGAGCAGCAGCCGCGTGCCCGCCGCGACATCGGCGGCGACACTGCGCCAGAAGCCGCGCGCCCGCTCCGGCGCAAGGGGGCGCAGGAACGAGACCTCGGCGCCTTCCGCGACGCAGGCCGTGAGGATGGCGGCGAGGCGCCGCTCCGCGCTCGCCGCCGCGGCGGCATCCAGCAGGTCCGCGACCAGGCCGCGCGCCGGCTTGGCGTAGCGGAACTCCAGCGATCGGGAGAGGTCGTCCAGGATGCGGATGGCGCCCTGGCGGACATAGCCGCGGCGCTCGTAGAAGACGTGCGCGCGCTGGAAGCGCGTATTGGTCCAGAGGATCAGGCGCTGCGCACCCTGGGCGCGGGCGAAGCCCTCGGCCGCATCCAGCAGCGCATCGGCGAGGCCGGTGCCGCGCGCCGCAGCGGCCAGATACATGCGGCAGATCTCGAAGGCGGCGTCGTCGCGCAGCGGGCGGGTCGCCACCATGCCGAGCAGCGCGCCGTCCCGCTCCGCCGCCCAGACCGCACCACCCTGCGCGGCGAAATGGGTGGCGAGCGCGCGGAGCTCCGGCGCCTCCCGGTCCACGTCCAGCACGCAACCCGGGTACTCCCCCAAGGCATCGCCGATCAGGGCGATGAAGCCCGCGGCATCCTCGTCGCGTCCGGACCGGATGGAGGGCGGCGCGGTCACGCGAGCTCCTGGCAGAACTCCTGGATGCGGGCGCAGCCTTCGGTCAGGCTCGCCGTGTCGGTCGCGTAGGAGATGCGGACATAGGGGCTCATGCCGTAGGCGGCGCCCTGCACGGTCGCGACGTGCTTCTCCTCGAGCAGCGCGGCGACGAAGTCCGTGTCGGTCCCGATCCGCCGCCCGCCGCGCGTCACGCGGCCGAGGCAGCCCGCCACGTTCGGAAAGACGTAGAAAGCGCCAGCGGGGCGGTGGCAGGCGAGACCCGGGGCGGCGTTCAGCATCTCCACCACCAGGTCGCGGCGCTGGCGGTAGATCGCCACGCGCTCCGCCACCAGGTCCTGCGGCCCGTCCAACGCCGCCGCGGCGGCCGCCTGGCCGACCGTGGAAACGCCCGCCGTCGCCTGGCCCTGCACATTCGTCATGGCGCGGATCAGCGGCAGCGGCCCGCCGCAGAAGCCGATGCGCCAGCCGGTCATCGCATAGGTCTTGGATGCGCCGCTGACGGTAAGCGTCCGATCGCGCAGCGCGGGCTGCACGGCGGCGATGGTGGCGAAGGCGCCCTCATAGATCAGGTGCTCGTAGAGATCGTCCGTCAGCACCCAGACCTCCGGGTGGCGCAGCAGCACCTCGGCCAGCGCGGCGAGCTCAGCCGCCGAGCAGACGGCGCCGGTCGGGTTGTTCGGGAAGTTCAGCACCACCCATCTGGTGCGCGGGGTGATCGCCGCTTCCAGGTCCTCCGGCCGCAGCCGGAAGCCGTTATTCTGTGGACAGGGCACGGGGACGGGAAGGCCGCCGGCGAGGCGCGCGATGTCGGCGTAGCTGATCCAGCCCGGGGAGGGGATCACCACCTCATCGCCCGGATCGATGGTGGCGAGGAAGGCGTCGAAGATCGCCTGCTTGCCGCCATTGGTCACCAGGATCTCGTCCAGCGCGTAATCCAGGCTGTTGTCGCGGCGGAATTTGCGCTGTGCCGCGGCCTTCAGCGCCGCGGTGCCGGCCTGGGGCGGATATTTGGTGTCGCCCGCCAGCGCCGCGCGGTGCGCCGCCTCGATCGCATGCGGCGGGGTCGGGAAATCGGGCTCGCCGGAGGAGAGCGGGATCACGGCGATGCCGCGCGCCCGCATCTCCCGCGCCCGCGCCGTCATGGCGGCGGAGGCGGAGACGCGGACCTCGGCGAGGCGCTGGGCGATCCCGGGCATGGCGGCCTTCAGCGCATCCCCTCGCAGAAGCGGCGGATGCGGTTGCAGGCCTCGTGCAGCGTCGCGTCGTCCGTCGCGTAGCTGATGCGGAAATGGCCGGGGAACATGAAGGCGGCGCCGTGCACCGTCGCCACGCCCGCCTCCTCGAGCAGCGCCGCGCAGAAGCCCTCGTCGCTGCCGATCCGCACGCCGCCCCCGGTCGTCTTGCCGATGCAGCCCTGCATGGAGGGGAAGACGTAGAAGGCGCCCTCCGGCTTGTGGCAATGCAGGCCCGGGCAGGCGTTCAGCATCTCCACCACCATGTCGCGGCGGCGCTGATAGACCTGGCGCATCGCCTCGACCGAATCCTGGGGGCCGCTCAGCGCCTCGACCGCCGCGGCCTGGCTGATGCTGCTGGTGTTGGAGGTGCTCTGGCTCTGCAGCTTGTCCATGGCCTTGATCAGCGCGACCGGCGCGGCGCCGAAGCCGATGCGCCAGCCGGTCATCGCATAGGCCTTGGAGCAGCCATTCATGGTCAGTGTGCGGTCGCGCAGCCGCTTCTCCACCTGCACGATGGTGGCCGGCTTGAAGCCGCCATAGGAGAGCTTCTCGTAGATGTCGTCGGTGAACACCCAGACATCCGGGTGGCGCAGCAGCACCTCGCAGAGCGGCCGCAGCTCCTCGGCCGAATAGCCCGCACCGGTCGGGTTGCAGGGGTTGTTCAGGATGAACCACTTGGTCCGCGGCGTGATCGCCGCTTCCAGCTGCTCCGCGCGCAGCTTGAAGCCCTGGTTCTGGCCGCAGGGGACGATCACCGGCCTGCCCTCGGCGAGCTCGACGATGTCCGGGTAGCTCACCCAGCAGGGGGCGGGGATGATCGCCTCGTCGCCCGGGTTGATGGTGGCGAGCAGCGCGTCAAAGATCACCTGCTTGCCGCCGGTGGCGATCAGGATCTCCTCCGGCTTGTAGTCGATGCCGCTGTCGCGCTTGAACTTCGCGGCGACGGCGCGGCGCAGCTCCGGCGTGCCGGCGACGTCGGTGTACTTGGTCTCGCCGCGCTCGATGGCGGCGATCGCCGCGTCCTTGACGTTGCGCGGCGTGTCGAAGTCCGGCTCCCCGGCCGAGAGGCTGATCACGTCCCGCCCCGCCGCCTGCAGCGCCCGCGCCTTCGTGGCCATGGCGATGGTGAGGGAGGGGGAGATGCGCTCCAGGCGCTCGGCGACCAGGGACATGCGGGCCTTCGCGGCGTTTGTGTGGCCGGCGAAGCTACAGGCCGCTCCCCTCCCCCGCAACCCGCCGCCCCAACAACCAGGCGGCAAGGCCGAGCGCGGCCCCGGCAAGCAGCAGGATCACCGCGCCCAGCGCATTCACCTCCGGCGTCAGGCCAAGGCGCACCCGGCTGAACAGCAGCATGGGCAGCGTCGTCCCGGCGGGGCCGGAGACGAAGCTCGCCAGCACCACATCATCCAGCGAGAGGGTGAAGGCCAGCAGCCAGCCCGCGGCGAGCGCCGGGGCGATCAGCGGCAGGGTGACGGTGCGGAAGGCGGTGAAGGGTGCGGCCCCCAGCGAGGCCGCGGCCTCCTCCAGCTCCCGCCCCCGCTCGGCGAGCCGCGCCTGCAGGATGACCGCGACATAGGCCATGCCGAGCGTCGCATGCGCGGCCAGCACCGTCCCGGCGCCGCGTTCCGCGGGCCAGCCCAGCGCGGATTGCATGGCAACGAAGAGCAGCAGCAGGGAGAGGCCGGTCACCACCTCCGGCAGGACGAGCGGCGCGCCGGAGAGCGCGCCGAACAGGGCGCGGCCCGGGAAGCGCCCGAAACGCGCCAGCGCCCAGCCGGCGAGGCCGCCGAGCAGCATGGCGAGCGTCGCCGCCCCGGCCGCGATGCGGAGCGAGAGGAAGGCCGCCTCCCGCATCCGCTGATCGGCGGCGAGCGCGGCGAACCAGCGCAGCGACGCCCCGCCCCACTGGAAGGGAATGGTATCGGCCGAGAAGGCGTAGGCGGTGAGCAGCAGCACCGGCGCCCACAGGAAGGCCAGGCCGAGGGCGAGGCCGAGCCGGCTCACCCCCCGCCCTCCAACCGCTGGAACAGGCGGACCGGCAGGATCAGCAGCGCCAGCAGCGCGCAGGCGAGCGCCGCGGCCAGCGGCCAGTCGCGGTTCTGGAAGAACTCCGTCCACAGCACGCGCCCGATCAGCTGCGCCCCCGGCGCACCCAGGAGCTCCGGCACCACGAACTCCCCGGCCGCGGGGATGAAGACCAGCAGGAAGGCGGCCGCCGCGCCGGGCAGGGAGAGCGGCAGGGTGACGGTGCGGAAGGCGGTGAAGGGCCGCGCGCCGAGACCGGCCGCCGCGGCCTCCAGCAGCGGGTCGAGCCGCAGTAGCGTGGCGTAGAGCGGCAGCACGGCGAAGGGCAGGTAGGAATGCACCATGCCGAGCATGAGCGACCAGTCCGTGTAGAGCAGGCGCAGCGGCGCGAGGCCGATGGCGCGCAGCACCCCGTTCACCCAGCCCTCGTCGCGCAGCAGGCCGATCCAGGCCGCCATGCGCAGCAGGAAGCCGGTCCAGAAGGGCAGCAGTACCAGCAGCAGCAGCGGCGTCCGCCAGGCCGGGCGCGCCGCCCGCAACCCGAGCGCCATGGGATAGGCGGCGAGCAGGCAGAGCATCGCGGTCGCCAGGGCGACCCCCAAGGCGCGCAGCAGCGCCTCCGCATAGAAGGGGTCCTCGACCAGCGTCGTCACCGCCTCCAGGCTGCCCTGCCAGCGCGGGCCCTCCGGCCCCCAGGCGAGGGGCGGCGTGAAGGGCGGCACGCCGTCGGCCGGCGCACCGAAGGCAATGACCAGCAGGATGGCCGCCGGCGCCGCGACGAGGGCGAGCAGCCAGAGGAAGGGCGGCGCGAGGAGAAGCAGCCGCCGCATCAGTCGGCGAGAGGCACCAGGTCCGCCGCGTCCCAGGCCAGCGTCACGGCGCTGCCGGGCGGCGGGGGCGGAGCGGCCAGCGTCGCCCGCAACTCGCCACCACCCGGCAGGGCGGCAAGGGCGAGCCAAGTGCCGCCGCGATAGGCGCTCTCCCGCAGCGTGCCGGCAGCTTCGTTCTCCGCCGGCGCGCCGGGCGGGCCGAGCCGCACGCGTTCCGGCCGCAGCGCGAAGG